>JBDLRO010000307.1:0-14916 GCA_039800025.1 Actinomycetota bacterium
GTCAATGGGAAGAACAAATAGGTGAGTCCTCGACAGGCCGCCCTGTCCATCCAGCGATCGTCGGTGCGAATCCTGGTGATAGAGATTTCGACGGCTGCCATGTTCGTCCCCCTGGCTGTCCGAGTGCTCTCGGTTGTGTCTCCGGCAGAACCGGATGTGTCCCCAATGATTCTTCCCAATATCCCCTTGGGAAGAATCTCGACCCTAGATCGGAGGTTCCATTTCGTCAATATCTCTTGATGGCGGGAGAGGAGAAACCGTGATGAGGCCATTCATCGAGATTCAGCCGATGACGTGAGCAGATGCCTGACCCCGGCCACGAAGACCTGGATGTCGCGCTCGGTCGTGTCCCATGCCGTCATCCACCGAACCTGGTCTCGAGACGGATCCCAGTCGTAGAAGAACGACCACTCTCGCAGCCGATCACGCAACGATCGGCCGAGAACGGGGTAGAGGGAGTTCACCTGGGGAGGTTCGACATCGACACCCTGTCGAGGGTCAGGGTCCATCCTCAACATCTGATAGAGATCGAGAGCCTTCCGATTGGCCCAGTCAGCGTTCTTCAGCCACAGGTCACTGGCGAAGAATGCTTGGAATTGAGCGGAGATGTAGCGCACCTTTGACGGCAACTGAGTTGCCTGTTTGCGCAGGAACGGGGCAAATCGAGCTGCACTGCGTTCGAGGTAGACCACGGCTTCGCCGTACATCAGACCGTTCTTCGTTCCGCCGAATGAAATGACATCGACGCCAGTTTCGACGGTCATGCGACGAAGAGTCTCGACCCCGCCGCCGAGATGGGCGACTGCATTGGAGATTCGTGCTCCGTCGAGGTGCACGAGCATGCCCATCGAGTGCGCCACTTCGCACAAATGCCCGATCTCATCGATCGAGTAGACCGTTCCCCATTCGGTGCTCTGCGTGATCGACACCACGGCAGGCTGGACGTGGTGAACGACACCGAGGTCGTGTTCGAGGGCACGGAGCGAGTCCGGTGACATCTTGCCGGACACATGTTCGACGTCGATCAGCTTCGACCCGAGAAATCTCTCCGGGGCGCCGGTTTCATCGACGTTGATATGCGCACATTGCGTACATACGACGGCTCCGGCTGGACGCAGGCACGATGCGAGAGCCATGACATTTGCTCCCGTACCGTTCCAGACGAAGTACGTCTCGACAGGACGCCCGAAGATCTCATCGAACAGGCGCTCGGTCTCACGAGTCACGGAATCGTCGCCGTAGGCAACAGCATGGCCATGGTTCACTCGATGGACCGCATCGAGCACAGCAGGATGAACACTGGCGTTGTTGTCGCTGGCGAAGAAATGTTCAGGAGCTGCAAAAGGGATGCCCACAGGACGAGTCTGCCCGGTGCCAAGCCAGGTTCCGAGGAGGTTCCGTTCGAGTCCGTTTCGATACGTATCGCCGATAATAACCGTTATGACACTTACAACCAAATCCGATGTCATGGATGACTTACAGTGTCGACGTGATCCCTCAAGATCGTGACGTGACCCAACCCGATCGACATCCTGTGCGTTCTGCTCGAGAAGTCCTGGACGAACTCGCGCAGCTCAAGGTCGGCGACGTCGACTGGAAGAACGGCCGAGTGTTCTCCCTCGCCTACTTTGCCGGAGACGACGTTCTCGACCTGGCGGATCGGGCCTACGCGATGTACTCCTCGTCGAATGGTTTGAGTACCGACGCCTTTCCGAGTTTGCGGACGATTCAGTCCGAAGTCGTCTCGACCGTGACCCGATGGGTTCACGGTGATGCAGAGTCGGCCGGCTTCATGACGAGCGGCGGGACGGAGAGCATTCTCCTGGCCGTTGAAGCGGCCCGGCAACGTGGTCGTCGCGAGAGAGGGACCGCCTCCCCCAACATCGTCCTGCCGACGTCGGCTCATGCTGCGTTCGAAAAGGCGTGTTCGTATTTCGACGTCACGAGTCGTCGTGTGGATGTCGGGGCGGATTGGCGCGCCGATCCCGAAGCCATGGCTGATCGCGTCGATGACGACACGGTCATGATCGTGGCCTCCGCACCCCAGTATCCGCAAGGAGTGATCGACCCCGTCGCTGCCATTGCAGCCATTGGACTGGCACACGGCGTGAACGTCCATGTCGACGCATGCATGGGAGGAGTCACGCTCCCCTTCCTCGAACGCTCCGGCGAGCCGATCCAACCGTGGGACTTTCGAGTCGACGGAGTGACGAGCATTTCCGTCGACCTGCACAAGTATGGGTACACCGCTAAAGGTGCATCGGTTCTGATCCATCGGTCGAAGGGCTTGCGTGCGTACCACACCTTCGTGACCGACAACTGGCTCGGAGGTCTGTACGGATCGTCGGGAATTCTCGGGACCAAGAGTGGCGGTCCCATGGCCGCTGCGTGGGCCGTGTTGTCATATCTCGGAGATGAGGGGTATCAGACTCTGACTGATCGAGCTCGGCGCACGTGCCTTCGGCTCGCTGATGCAATCGAATCGATCCCAGAACTCGAGTTGAGAGCTCGACCCGATTCGACACTGCTCTCGTTCGGCGGTCGAAACGGATTGGACATCTTCGCAGTGGCGGATCGCTTGCGGGTTCGAGGTTGGTACGTGGATCGCCAAGGTCCACCGGCATCCATCCATTGCACCGTGCACGCCGGACACGAATCGACGATTGCGAACTTCATCGACGAGTTGAGAGCGAGCGTCCAAGATGTGCTCTCCACCGGCGGCACGGGTGAATCCGGCTCGTACGCCACCATCGAGTGATTCGATCGCGTCACGAACCGAGAAGGCTCACCTTGACCTCTTCCAGAAGGTGCGCGAAACGCTCTTGTTCCGTTGCCGACAGAACTTCGAGGTGACGCGCCATCAGCTGATCAGTCAGACCTTCGGCGGATGCGAACGTGGAAACCAGCGAGTCCTTGTCGGGATAGGGCCCCTTCCAGCCGAAACGCTCGGCTTGTTCGACACCAGCCGAATCCGGATTCGCGAGGATCGCCGAAAGAGGAGTCATGCCGTGTGCGACCACGGCCACGATGTGGCAGCTGCCGCGCAACTCGCGCAGAACGTGGATCAACTGGTAGCAGCGACCCGGCACATCCGATGCACGCGTCTGAACCTGCCAGCCCGCAAAGAGGCTGAGGCCAGTCGGGTCAGCGGAATCGACGACTCGCACGAGCAGAGGTTCCAGTTCCTCGACTCCCCTGAAGTCGCGGAGCCGTGCACTCCCCCAGGTGGCACACGAAGTTGCATATCGGTCTGCCCCAGCGCGAGCACCTTCGACGACAACTCCGCTGTTCCACAGGGACTGGACGAGAGCTGGAGCGAAAAAGCCGAAAGCAGAGACCACGACATTGGCATCGACATCTCCGAGAACTCCTCCGCGTCCGACGACGTAATAGGAAAAGCCTCCGGGATAGCCGGCATCCTTTCCCGGCTGCAGCACCTCGGGATGCAACATGAAGGCTCCACCGGCAGCACCAACAGGCGCAGCGATACGTCGAGCCGTCTCCAGAGACATCTCCGAAGGACGGTGGGACGTCGCACCCAACGACAGATGTTCGATGTGAGGTGAAGTCATGGTTTCAACCTAGCCATCCGGCACTTCACTCGATGCTTCTGCCCACATCCGTTCCCTGGCTGACTCCTCTGAGGCGACGAACGTCCGGGAGATCGCTAGCGTGTCGACATGACACATGACGTGAGCACATCAGATATCCATGGCGATGCTTCGGAGTCGTCCGATTCTGTGAAGTCCCCGTCTGGATCACCCCTCGTCGATCTGCTCTCGCTCATCGGCGGAGTCAATCCCCTGGCGACTGCAGGAAAGATTCTCGAATCGGTCGTATCCATGTCGTCGGAGATGATTCAGTCGGTGTCAATGTTCAATGACACGATGATCGAGATGAATCGCATGGTGCATCGTATGAATTCGCTCCTCGATGAAATCGAGGGACCTGTTCGTCAAGCGGTTCCTCTGCTGGAAGTGTCCCTCAATCAAGCCAAAGGAACGATGAAGAAGGTCGACGCAGTCATCGGCCAAATCGGCTCCCTCCCATCCGATGTCGCCAAAGCCGTGAGCACTCTGGGCGACCTTGCTTCGCGTCTCGGACCTTTGGCTCAGTTCGCCGAAACCGCTGGAGGTCTGTTCGGGATCAAATCCGGTCCGGGCTGATCCGAGATCCTCTCTGACGATTCAGGAACGTCTACCTTCTCTCACCCAACTCGCCGTGATGGCTGAAGTGGAATACGTCCGCCCTGATTCTCTGGCTGGTTCTGCGCGATCGAGAGATCGACGATGCGGCCGTCGACTTGCTCCTTCACTTGGGCGAGCGGCAACAAGTTGAGAACCCCTTGTCCTTTTCGAACGACATCCACGAGTTCTTCACCCTTGCACAGGATCACAGAGGAACCGCTGATCACGAGATGAGCCGATGTGATGGCCTCGACGGAATTCGATCGCAGAAAATCGAAGACTTCACGGATTGCCTCCAACTTGATTCCCGCATCCAAAAGGCTCTTGACCATCCGCAGTTCGAGAAGGTTCCGGTAGCTGTAATGCCGCCGTGATCCACTCCCCTGCGCTTCATTGATCGCAGGACGGACAAGATCCGTCCTCGCCCAGTAATCGAGTTGACGATAGGTGATTCCGACAATTGCCGCAGCCTGCGAGCCCGAGTATCCCTGTTCGTTCGCCATGACTCGAGTCATCATCATCCCCCTGATGCAGTCGGCTTCATCCCCGAACTGACCTTGTCTGACTGGACCGTCCTCGATTCGCACGAGGCTTTGCAATCTTTCACCGTCGGAAACGAATGACATGAATGTCGTTCCCTCCCGTGAGGGTACGGCGCTCTCGCTCGGACATCAACGTCTCGAACCTCTGACCGAGGACCGACTTCAGGTCCCGAAATCCTCCGGGCGGATGTTCTCGATGAAATCCCTGAATTCACCCAGCAACTCGGTTTCCGTTGCCTCATCGGCGCGGGAGACCTCCGATGTCTCTTCCTCGATCTCTGCGATTCGACCAGCCTCGTCGAGGACGTCGCCCGTGCAATAGATCATCGCTCCCGCCCGAACTGCAATCGCAATGGCATCGGAAGGACGGCTGGAGACGACAATCGGACCAGTCCGCGACTGCAGATGGAGTTCGGCAAAGAATGTGCCCTCTTGTACGTCGGTGATCAGTACCTTTTCCAACACCGCGCCAAAGGCGCCGAGGAGATCGACGATCAGGTCATGGGTCAGCGGGCGAGGGGCTTCTCTTCCTTCCGCTGCCCATTGAATACTGGTCGCCTCGGGAACACCGACGTAGATCGGAAGCACTCGACGAAGACCCTCCCGCTCTCGCAACAGGAGCACCGGGACATTCCCCATCAGCTCCATGCGCACTCCGAGAAGCTCCATCGAGATCATGTCCCGATCGTACTTCAGACTCTCGGATCAGCGACCGTCGCGCAAAGTGGCCAAGGCTCGCGCGAGCAGGGCTGTCCTCAGGCGCGCTCCGAGGTCGGAGAGTTCGTCGAGCAGCTCACTCACTTCCTGCCGTGCCTCTGGTGTTCGCTTGCGCAGAATCGGCAGAACCCTCTGTTCGAAGAGGCCGGCCTCTCGATCAGCTCCCGTCTTCCATGCTCGAAGATGGCGTATGTCGACGCCCGCCTCGATGAAATCTCGTGCGATTTCGCAGATGACGAGATCCTGCTCGTCGAACATCGACTCTTCCCCAACGAGTCTCGGCTCGATCATGCCGAAACGTTCCAACTCCCGCACCATCTCCGGATCGCATTGCAACATGGAAACGATCTCACGCCGACTGTACGACGCAGTTCGGTCGAAAGATCCTGAAGGATCTGGTGGCGCCGGACGTCGTTCAATGGAGGCGGAGCGAGCCTCGACCGGCCGCAACACCCGTTGAGCGGCCGGATGCCCCAACGTCTTCGATCGATCGATGGCTGCGGTCGAATCGGGTCGAGGCATGGCCGTGGACGGATCAGGTCGCGGCATCGCCGTCGTGACATTCTTGATGCCTCTCGGTGGTGGCCTGTCCAGTCCTTCGGGCGGAGTTTCCAAGCGGTCCTTGATCACGCGCAGAGGGAGGAAATGCTCCCTCTGCTCCCGCAGGATGTACCGCAACAGTTCGACGTCTTCGTCATAGAACTTCCGATATCCCGATGCTGTCCTCTCGGGTTCGATCAGTCCCTGACTCTCGAGAAACCGGATCTTCGAAATCGTCACATCGGGAAACTCCTCGAGCAACAAGCCGAGCACTTCCCCGATCGAGAGATACGGAGGTTCGGCAGCAGAACGAGTCACTGATTGCCCGCCGGCTCCAAGAAGATGAGCCGAAATCGGCCGATGAGAATCTCATCACCTTGTGCGAGGACCACTGAGTCGACTCGCCGCTGGTTCACATACGTTCCATTCATCGAGCCCATGTCTCTCAAGACGTATTCCGATTCCTGTTGCTCGATCTCGGCATGTCGACGCGAGACGGAGATGTCATCCAAGCTGATCTCACTGTCGGGATGACGGCCCAGACGAGTCACCTTGCCATGAAGATCGAACCGATCGCCTGCCTGTGGGCCCGAACGCACGACGAGTGAAGCAGAATCCGGAGGGATCACGTTCAGATCGACTGACGCATTGTCCTGAGGGCCCATCGCGTCCTGCAAAGGATCGAAATTCGAGATGATGACCGTTCGATCCCCATGAACCTCGAGGGCCGCTCCACACGAACTACAAAAGAAGGCATCCGATGCATTGCGATGTCCACACTTCTGGCAGAACAGTGACATGGGAGTCACTCCTTCACGAAACGCCGATACGCGTCTTCATCGATCAATTGACCAAGGTCGACATCTACGTCGACCGACAGTTCGTAGATCCACCCCAGCCCGAAGGGATCGGAGTTCAACAGCGACGGGTCGCTCTCGAGATCGACGTTGACAGCACTGATCGTTCCGTTCAATGGCGAGTAGATGTCCGACACCGATTTGGTGGATTCGACTTCGCTCACCGACTGACCTGACGTGACTGTCGCTCCCATGCTCGGCAACTGGACGAAAACCACGTCTCCGAGCGCGTCCTGAGCAAAATCAGTGATTCCGACTCGGGCAGAACCGCCATCGAGTCGAACCCATTCGTGATCTCTCGAGAAGAGCAACTTCCCGGGCGCAGCCATGGCGTCAATCTAGTACGACCCAATCGAGTCATTCGGTGATATCCACACCCCGATGTCGCAGCCCGGCCCGGATCGCCGGAAGGTATAGCCAAGCGGTGTAGTAGCTCAATCCCAGTCCGATGGGTCCTGCTACCCAGGCGAAGCCCGAGAAGAACCAGTCACCGGGGATCCCGCTCGAGCCCATGACGAAGCCGGGAAAAACGAACATGAGGATGAAGGTGGCCCACTTGCCCAGTCTCGACACGTCGAAACGCTCCATCCCGTAAAAGAGGGTCAGAATCGCAACGGTTGCGCCGAAGACACCTTCTCGCAAAAGGACGAGCAAGCAGAACCACCACGGAGCAGATCCGTCGATCATGATCGCGATCAGCGACACGAGAAACATCAGCCTGTCGGCGGTCGGGTCGAACTTCTTTCCGAACTCGCTGATCTGATCGAAGCGACGTGCAACCCATCCATCCACCCAATCCGTGGCGCCGAGGAGGCCCAGGATCAACGCTGCGTAGCCGCGCTCCTCGATCCCGAGGAGAAGCCACAAGAAAACCGGCAGACAGCAGAGTCGCACCAATGTGATGAGGTTCGGCCACGTCCACACACCGCGATCGAGTGGCTGCACGCCGTTCATCGAAGAGCCCTCATGTCGTTCAAGAGTACTCCCTGCCCAAGAAGGCGAATAGCGTGTCGGTCATGATCCTGGGGGTGCAGAGGTGAATTTCGGAATCCTCGAAGGCAAAGTCGTCGTCGTGACCGGGGCCGGATCCGGGATGGGATCGGCTTTCGCGCGCCGTTGTGCCGAAGAAGGAGCACGAGTCGTGCTCACCGATGTGGATGAGGCTTCTGTCGGCCGAGTTGCAGGCGACATCGGCGGTGAGGCGATGGTCTTCGATGTGACCAATTCTTCTGCGTTCACCGACGCGATCGATCGCGTCGTCGATCGATACGGACGTATCGACGGGCTCGTCAACAACGCAGGCATCGCCCCCGTACGCGATCCGGAAAGAACGAAGATCGCAATCGCCAACCAGATGTTGCGGATGGAGGGGCGCCTCGATGAACTGACGCCAACCGATGACACCGTCGACCTCACCGACGAGGAGTGGCATCGGATGATTGCAGTTCACCTGAGCGGCACGTTCTTCGGCACGCGGGCAGCCCTGTCCCACATGACTCGGGCGAGAAGCGGATCGATCGTGAACATCTCATCGATTCTCGGACTTCGCCCGAGCGCTGGCGCTCCTCATTACAGCGCGGCCAAGGCCGCAGTCATCGCATTGACGAAATCCGTCGCCCATGAAGTTGCCCCCTTCGCAGTCCGAGTCAACGTCGTCTGCCCGGGTTGGGTGGATACACCGCTGCTCGACCCCTTCGAGGACGCTGTCAAGGCTGCGATCAGGATGCAGATTCCTCTCGGACGCATGGCGACTCCGGCAGAACTCGCGGAGATGGTCCTATTCCTTCTAGGCCCCCAGTCGACGTACTGCGTGGGCGATGTCTTTCCCGTCACTGGAGGTTGGGTCTGATGACAACTGTATTCACACGCATCATTCGAGGAGAGCTGCCCGGAGTCTTCGTGTGGAAGGACGACCTCAGCGTCGGGTTCCTCTCGATCAATCCCATGGCCTTCGGACACACACTGGTCGTTCCACGCGTCGAGGTCGACCACTGGATCGATGCCGAGCCTGAACTTGTCCGCCATCTCTTCGACGTCTCGCGCATCGTCGGCGTCGCCCAACAGCGCGCTTTCCAACCGGAGCGTGTCGGAATCATCGTCGCCGGTTACGAGGTTCCTCATCTGCACATCCATGTGGTTCCGACCAATGACCTGTCGGAACTCTCCTTCGCCAATGCCGCACCATCGGTTTCACGCGACAGCCTGGATGATGCTGCGACGAGGATTCGAGCTGCTCTCGGCTCTCTCGGATACAGCCACGGATGCGACTGAATCAGCACACGGGAACGATCAGTTCGGGTCCATTGTTGCGAACGCTGTTCACCAGCGAACTGACGTCGACGAACCGGAGATCGATGGAATCCGGATCGCATTCGAGCAGAGCCTGAAGGTCCGACCCGTCGACTGACCTGTCCTCACCGAGCCACATCGGCCACTGCTCCTTCTCGAGAACGACGGGCATTCGATCGTGAACCGAAGCCAATGTCGTGTTCGCGTCGCGCGTCACCACGCAGCAGGTTCGTCGCTGGAGTGCCTCTTCACGGCCCGCGGCGTCACGTTCAGTTCCATCATTGGGAAGGGCGTCGTTTCTCGTCCAGATCGACCACAGTCCGGCTACAGCAAACGGCTGACCATCCGTTCTCGTGACGTAAACCGCCCTCTTCGGCTCGCGCGTCGCACCTGCTTGCGGATCGATCACAGGTCTCGAATCGAGTGCTTCGACGTCTCGAACCGTTCTCCATTCGTAGTAGCCGGTCATCGGAATGATGCACCGCCTCTTGCGATATGAATCACGGAACGTCGGCTTTTCAGCGATCGTTTCGCTGCGAGCGTTGATCTGGCCTGTTCCGAATGGCGGCTTCGCCCAATGTGGAACAAGGCCCCACTGCATACGTCCGAGTCTTCGTCCATGGGACGCGCTCGACGCGATGACAAAGATTCGAGTCGACGGCGCCACGTTGTAGCTCGGATGGAATTCCTCACCATCGATCTCCGGCGTCGCCTCGGCATCGAAGATCCGGGCCAGGACGTCAGGCGGCGTGAGTGAGGTGAAGCGCCCGCACATGACGCGAACTCTATGGGAGGAATGAGCGTCGGAATCGAGCCGTCACTACTCCGGAACTACAGAACGAACAGGCAGTCAGGGGGATTTCGGGTCGATCGAATCCAGTCGATCGTATTCAGGGTGGATGAAGCCCGCCGGATGAACCCCGCCTGGCCAGTGACAGCTGTTGTCTCCACAAGGGTGTTACGGTCGACCCATGAGAACCCTCGTCATCGGACTGCTCGCTGGCGTTGCGGCAACGCTGTTGGCCAACTTTGCAACGACCATATATCTGCATCGCGCACTCTCGCATCGTGCATTGACGCTGAGAGCCCCCGTGGCGCACATCTTCCGGACGGTGATCTGGATCGCCACGGGAATCAAGCCCCGCCAGTGGGTTGCCGTCCATCGGAAGCATCACGCCTTCACCGACGTCGAAGGCGATCCCCATTCGCCGGTGCTGCTCGGATGGAAGAGGGTTCAGAGAAGCAATGTGCTCCTCTATCGCGTCGAGGCCCGCAATGAGAACACCGTCTCCCGATACGCCCGCGATCTTCCCCCGGATCGTTGGGACCGCCTGTTCTACGACCGCCTGTACCTCGGTCTCGGTATCGGAGTGGTGTCGCTGATGATTGCCCTCGGTCCCTGGGCCGGCCTGATTGCCGCCTTCGTTCACGCCAACTTCTACATCGGCGCATCGGCTGCTGTGAATGCTCTCGGTCATCATTTCGGGCGGCGCCCGTACGCCAATCGTGCGGGCAACATTCAGTGGCTGGCTTTTCTGACTGCGGGTGAAGGTCTTCACAACAATCATCACGCTGCACCGACATCGGCGAAGCTGTCACATCGGTGGTATGAGATCGATCCAGGTTGGTGGTGCATCAAGGCACTTGCAACCGTCCGGCTCGCCAAGATCCGGCTCAATGATCTGGTCCTGAAGTAGGACTTCTCACTCACGGGTACGATCGTTCCGTGCACATCGTCTCAGCGCTCTTCGTCGAGAACTTCGCGTTGCGCCAAGCCGCCGGTCCGAGTACACGGATCGACATCACGGGTGCGATGTTCTCGATGGTCGCCCCATCGGAACCGCCTGTCACAGTCGATCCTCATCTTGTTGCCTTGATCTACTGCCCTCCCGAAGGGAGCGGCTCAGGGGTGTTTGAAGTCGTGTTCAGGAGAGGTTTCGCAGAGTCGGATGACATGGTCGCTCGAAACGTCAGCCCGTTCACCGTGGATCCCGGAAAGTTCACCTACCGTCTGGTGAAGGCCGAGCTCGAGTTCCCGGACTACGGACAGGTCTTTGCTCATTGTCGCATCGATCGGGGACCGTGGATGTCAGTACCGTTCACTCTCCTTGCACCACCCGCCACAGCCGGGTGAAGAACGGCCTCCAACAGGCGATGGCAAGTACAGTCGGACCGTGACTTCTCGCCTCGACGACGCACTCGATTCGACCGCGGTCAACATCATCCGCGGATTGGCCCTCGACGCTCCGCTGCGAGCCAAGAGCGGGCACCAGGGAACAGCCCTATCCCTGGCCCCCCTCGGTCACGTCCTCTACTCGAGGATCATGAGGCACGACCCGACCGATCCGATGTGGCCCAACCGCGATCGATTCGTCCTGTCAGCAGGGCATGCTTCCATTCTCCAGTATTCATTGCTCTACCTGCAGGGCTACGGTCTGGACCTCACCGACATCGAGGCATTCCGCCAGTGGGGTTCGGCAACTCCTGGCCACCCGGAAAACCTGCACACTCGAGGGGTCGAGGTGACAACTGGCCCACTCGGCCAAGGCTTCGCCAATGCTGTCGGCATGGCGCTCGCTGAGCGACATCTACGCGCAAGATTCGGCTCGGACATCTGCGACCATCGCACCTTCGTCGTTCTCGGCGACGGCTGCATGATGGAGGGCGTCAGTCACGAGGCAGCGTCATTCGCCGGCCATCAACGTCTGGATCGTTTGATCGCCATCTTCGATGACAATGGAATCACGATCGACGGATCGACGGCACTCACGTGCTCCGATGATGTCGCAATGCGCTTTCGCGCCTACGGATGGGAGGTCACTCGACTCGGCGACATTGCCGACGACCTCGATGCACTGGAAGTCGCCCTGAACTCCGCTTGCACTTCCGAATCAGGACGTCCACAACTTCTCATCCTTCCCACTCGGATCGCGAACCCTTCTCCCGATTGGACAGGAAAGCACGAAGCCCACGGCAATCCCTTCACGGCAGAGCAGGTTGCGAGGACGAAATCGGTGATGGGCGTTCCCGATGAACCGTTCTGGGCCCCCGACGATGCCGTGGAGAGCATCCGATCCGCGTCCCGAGAACGCGGATCTGCACTGTCGTCGTCGTGGCGGACCAATCTTGCCAGCCATGAATTGCGAGATGAGTGGAGTCGTCTCATCGCTGATCCGGATTGGCCAGTACCCGCTTTCGAAGCTGGAGAGAGCATCGCCACTCGTGTCGCAGTTCAAAAGGCTCTCGACGCCTGTCTCGACTCGCATCCCGGACTTGTCAGCGGGTCCGCCGACCTCACCGGAAACACGGGAACGAAATTGTCCGGACAAAGTGTGATGTCATCGGACGACCCGCAGGGTCGCCAGATCCACTACGGCATCCGCGAACATGCAATGGGCGCGATCATGGTGGGCATGGCACTCCACGGAGGTGTCATCCCCGTTGGAGGGACGTTCTTCGTCTTCCTCGACTACATGAAACCCGCAGTTCGCCTCGCGGCGCTCTCGGGAGCCAAATGCATCTTCGTCTTCAGCCATGATTCTGTCGGAGTCGGTGAGGATGGGCCCACGCACCAACCGATCGAACAGTTGGCTTCATTGAGATCCATTCCAGACCTTCAGGTGATTCGACCCGCTGATGCGAATGAAACGGCACAAGCTCTCGCAGTCGCGTTGAGTTCCTCCGGGCCGACGGCCCTCGTTCTCAGTCGACAGAACGTTCCTGTCTGTACCGACGGCCGAGCGGTACTCCGCGGAGCAGGAGTCGTACGCGATTCGGAAGGCTCACCCGATGCCATCATCGTTGCGACCGGAAGCGAGGTCCATGTGGCTCTGGCCGCTGCTGAATCTCTGGCACAGCATTCGATCGACACTCGAGTCGTCTCCCTCGCCTCCTGGGACAGATTCGATCGATTCCGGGCAGAGGACCCATCAGGAGCTGCGAACATTCTTCCCCCGGGAGTTCCAACGGTCTCCATCGAAGCTGCCAGCACTTTCGGATGGGAGCGCTTCGCCGACCGCTGTATCGGAATCGACAGATTCGGAGCCAGTGCACCTGGGTCTCTCGTTCTCGAAAATCTCGGGATCTCTCCACCGACCGTCATCGATGCTGTGCGCGACCTTCTCGCCGAGAGGAATCGGTGACACGATGAGTCTCGAACCGCTCGTCAGACTTCATACCGAGCAGGGCCAGAGCGCGTGGCTCGACAATCTCCGTCGAGACGACATCGCATCGGGACGGCTGAGACAGCAGATTTCTTCGGGCATTCGCGGACAGACATCCAATCCGACGATCTTCCAGAAGGCGATCCAGGATTCGAGTGCATATGACGTCCAGATCCGTTCGCTGCTGAACGATTCGCTCTCGACCGAGGAGATCTACTGGACACTGGTGTGTGCAGACATCCAGCAGGCACTCGATCTCTTCCGCCCCGTGTACGAGGATTCGTCGGGCTCGGACGGGTTCGTGAGTGTCGAAATCGATCCTCACCTCGCGCGTGACACACAGAGTACATACGACGCAGCCTGGGCACTCTGGAAGCGAATCGATCGACCGAACGTCATGATCAAGATTCCCGCAACTGTGGAATCGTTGCCAGCCATCCGAGCGATGGTTGCGTCGGGAGCGAACGTCAACGTCACGTTGATCTTCAGCCTCGAGCGGTACCGAGACGTCATGCTCGCGTACATCGGTGGATTGGCGGATCGACTCGATCAGGGATGTTCCATCGACTCGATCGCAGGAGTTGCGTCGTTCTTCATCAGTCGTGTGGACACCGAAATCGACAAGCGACTCGACTCGATCGGCACAACTGATGCCCTTGCGTTGCGAGGCAGGGCCGCAGTGAGCCAAGCTCGTCTCGCCTACTCGATGTTTCGGGACGTCTTCTCCGGGCAAGCCTGGTCGTTCCTGGAACGACATGGAGCGCGACTCCAGCGCCCTCTCTGGGCCTCCACGAGCACCAAGAACCCGGCGTATTCGGACACGCTCTACGTCGACGAACTCATCGGACCCGACACGGTCAACACCCTCCCGGAATCCACCATCGTCGCATTCAGCGACCACGGGTCGATCGAGCGATCCATCGACCGGAACGTCGAGGAATGCCGCCACATCTGGGAGGCACTGTCGCGAATCGGGGTCGACGTCCTCGACGTCGCACGAGTACTCGAAGCCGAGGGGCTGAAGTCCTTTCAGACGAGTTTCGACGATTTGATGTCAACGCTTTCAAACAAGAGAGTCTGAGTCACCTGCGTCGACATCGAGAGAACCGAGTAGTCGGGCGGCTTTTTCGAGTGCTCGACGCGCTTGAACCAAGGTCTTGTCACTGGCAGGTCGGGTGCCCGACTCTCGCGACGCTCGTCTCAGCAACGTGAACGTCACGTCATCGAGGCTCACGATCAGGTCCTGCACACGTTCACGGATGTTCTCGATATCGGATTGATCGCTCATCTCGGCCCTTCTCACGTCAGTACTTCAAGCCGAGTGAATCGGCGATGACTTCGACCGACGACATCATGCGATGTCCACCGGCCGCCAACTGAAGATGGCAGCCTGGATTCGCCGTGACGACGATCGACTGCTGGTCTCCCCCGACTCGCAGTATCGCATCCGATTTGCGGTTTCGAATGTCAGCTGCGAGTTCGGGTTGGAGAAACGAGTAAGCCCCACCAGCGCCGCAGCACAAACCATCGTCTCCGAGACGTCGCACAGGAACGAACTTCTCGAGAGTGTCGGCCACTCCGATCATCTGGACGTTTCGCAGATGACACGGCTCTTGGACGA
>JBDLRO010000308.1:0-4542 GCA_039800025.1 Actinomycetota bacterium
TCAGTATCGAGCGGCGATCTCGCTGCACGGCTTATGGAGAAGATCCAATGACCAATCCAGACCGATCGACCTCGATGAGGACGCACATGTGCGGTGAGATCTCGACTGACGACATCGGGAAGGTGGTCCACGTCTGCGGATGGGTCGCCAAACGTCGCGAGCACGGTGACAAACTTGCGTTCGTCGATCTTCGCGATCATACGGGCTTGATCCAATGCGTGATCGACGGTGAAGTGGATGTTCGCAACGAATACGTCCTGCGCATCACGGGTGTGGTGCGGCTTCGGCCGGAGGGGACGACGAATGCAGCGCTCACGACGGGAGAAGTCGAGATCGGGGAGTGTTCGGTCGAGGTTCTGCGGTCCGCTGAAACTCCTCCGTTTCCCATCGACCAGCGAGCCGATGACGTCGATGAGAACGTCCGTTTGCAATATCGGTATCTCGACATTCGTCGGGCGCGTCTGCAGCGGAACTTGAGGGTCAGAGCAGCGGTGAACTCCGCAGTTCGCGCTGCAATGGAGCGCCAGGGTTTCCTCGAGGTGGAGACGCCCATGCTCGTCCCGTCCACTCCGGAGGGCGCGCGAGAGTTCCTGGTCCCTTCACGGAAGGAACCGGGTTCCTTCTATGCCCTTCCGCAGAGCCCTCAGCTCTTCAAGCAGCTCTTGATGGTGGCGGGAGTCGATCGCTATTACCAGCTCGCCCGGTGCTTGCGGGACGAAGACTTGCGAGCTGATCGTCAATACGAGTTCATGCAGATGGATGCAGAGATGAGCTTCGTGACTCAGGACGACGTCTTGAAGGCCATCAGCGAGGCGGTCCTCGCAGCTGCTGAGGCAGTCACAGGGACGCGACCGGGATCGATCGAATCGATGACGTGGCGAACAGCCATGGATACCTACGGCGTGGACAAGCCCGACCTCCGTTTTGGCATGACTCTCGTCGAATTGACTGCCATATTCGCTCGGACCGAGTTCAAGGCGCTGCAAGGCGCCCCGTCGATCAAGGGTATTCGTGTCGAAGGAAAGGCCGAAGAGTTCGGTCGCAACAAACTCGATCAACTCACTGACCGGGCAAAGAAACTGGGAGCGAAGGGTCTGGTCTGGGCAAAGGTGACCGGTGAAGGAGAGTTCGACTCTCCTGTGGCGAAATTCCTGAGCGACTCCGAACGCAGCGATCTCATTCGTCAGATGTCTGCTTCTCCTGGGGATCTGCTTCTGATCGTCGCCGATGAGTGGGAGACGACGTGTGAAGTTCTCGGGCAGTTGCGAAACGATCTCGGTCGTCCCCCTGTTCATCAAGGCCCGTACCGATACGTGTGGATCACGGAGTTCCCGCTTTTCGTCGGTGTCGACAAGGAAACCGGTCGCCCCAAGCCGGGTCACCATCCCTTCTGTCAGCCTCATCCCGATGATCTCGGGAAGTTCGAGTCGGACCCGCTCTCGGTGCGGGCGCTGGCGTATGACCTCGTGCTCAACGGCTGGGAGTTGGGATCGGGTTCCATTCGTATCCACGATTCGGACATGCAGCGTCGTGTTTTCTCGGTTCTCGGGATCGACGAACAGGAGGCGAATCGCAAGTTCGGATTCTTCCTGAAGCCGTTCACCTACGGTGCCCCTCCGCACGGTGGCTTCGCTTTCGGTCTCGATCGGCTCGTTGCGATCCTCGCGGGGGAGGAGAACATCCGTGAGGTGATTGCATTCCCGAAGACCCAAAGTGGCCAGGATCCGATGACCGGAGCTCCCAATCCGGCGGAGGTTGCTCAACTGGCAGATCTCGGCCTCAAGACGGTGCCCGTGAAGGACTGATGGTGCCTTCGCAGGTCTTTCGAGCGGGAGTCGTCCTGGTCGTGCGACGGGGGAATGGAGACGTCCTCGTGTTCGAAAGAGGCGATGCTCGAGGAGCGTGGCAGCTCCCCCAGGGCGGAATCGACGTCGGCGAGTCCCCACAGGAGGCAGCGTGGCGCGAGCTTGCCGAAGAGACTGGCCTCTCGTCGTCCGTCGTTTCGTTGATCCATGAGGTTCCCGAGTGGATCACGTACGAGTGGCCAGATGACATCAGATCGAAGGACAAGCACGGTGGCGCGCGTCGAGGACAGACGCAGAGGTGGTTCTTCTTTCGTCCATCGGATGACATGACTATCGAACCCGTACCGGACGGCCGGGAGTTCATCGCATGGAGATGGATCAGCCCGCAGACCGCAATCGACGAAGTCGCTCCGTTTCGACGAGCTGCCTATCAGCGGGCTTTCTCGTCGGTCGACTGGTGATGGACCTGTTCTCGTCGGCAGCTCAGGAGGAACTGCGCTCCTTGGGGCCACTGGCTGCTCGTCTTCGACCGCGCGGCATCGACGACATCATCGGTCAAGAGGACTTGCTCGGTGCGGGACGACCCCTCCGTCGCTTGGTCGAAAGTGACCGGCTCCGGAGCCTCATTCTCTGGGGTCCCCCAGGCACGGGGAAGACATCGATAGCTCTTGCCGTTTCATCGTCCACGTCGTCCCATTTCGAGCAACTGTCGGCCGTTTCCGCCGGAGTCAAGGAGGTTCGGGAGGTCATCGAGTCGGCGAAATTCCGTCTCGGCTCCGAAGGTCGACGCACAATTCTCTTTCTCGACGAGATTCATCGGTTCTCCAAGAGCCAACAGGACGCTCTCCTTCCGGCAGTCGAGGAAGGATCGATCGTGCTCATCGGAGCAACCACCGAGAATCCCTCGTTCCAGGTCAACGCCGCCCTTCTCTCGAGAAGTGTTCTGTTCCGACTCGAGCCGCTGACGGCAGCGAACATTCAGACATTGATCGAGCGAGGATGTGAGGTGGTGAATTGCAGCATCTCCGATGATGCGCGAGACGACATCGTCAGGCAGAGCGGCGGTGACGCGCGTCGAGCCCTCGGACTGCTCGACCTGGCATCCGTGTTGGGCGATGGCGGTCGAATTTCCATCGACGATGTCGAACGGGCATCGGGATCGGTTGCTCTTCGCTATGGCGTCGACGACCACTACGACATCGTGAGTGCCTTCATCAAGAGCATGCGTGGCAGCGACCCGCAGGCATCGATTCTGTATCTGGCGCGAATGCTGTCATCGGGCGAGGACCCTCGGTTCATCGCTCGGCGAATGATCATTTTCGCAAGTGAGGACGTCGGACTGGCTGACCCGACCGCTCTCACCGCTGCCGTCAGTGCCGCACAAGCTCTCGAATTCGTCGGAATGCCCGAAGCTCAGTTGAACCTCGCTCAGGTAGCCATTCATCTGGCGACAGCCCCCAAGAGCAATGCAGCGGCACAGGCGATATGGACCGCCAGACGGGATGTGGAGGAGGGGCTTCCGATCGAGATCCCCCAGCACCTGCGAGACGCCCACTATCCCGACGCGCAAGCCCTCGGCCATGGGGTGGGGTATGTGAATCCGCACAATGATCCCGAGGCGGTGGCGATCCAGGCCTACCTGCCGGAGAACCTGACTGGCTCTGCCTGGTACAACCCGTCGAATGCCGGATTCGAGGGCGTGATTCGAAGCAGAATGGTGTCCGTGCGTGCAGATCGTGAGGACGCACATCGAGACGAAGATCGACGGAAGGCGAACGAGGGTCACGAAGTGGAGCAGGGATGACAATCCAAGAATTCGTTCTGCTGCTGGCGGTCGTCCTGCTCGTCGCCGGCTTCGTCGCGCTGATGATCGCTCTTGTTCGAGTGAACGATTCATTGCGCGTTCTTCGTGCCGAAATGGAGATGTGGCGTGAAGATCTGGTTCCGATGATCGAAAGTCTGCGTGAGAGCACGGATGATGCACGATCCGCAATGGACGAAGCTCGTCTCGACCTTGGTCGTTTCGATCGAGTCCTCGGCTCCGCTGAGGCGATCAGCGGAGCAGTCGAGGGGTCTGCCCGAGCGACACGAGTGGCGCTGTCGACGCCTGTCATCAAGATTGCGGCGTTCGCAACCGGAACGTCCCGGGCTGCTCAGCGACTTCGCAGGTCCGGAAATGGACGAACGAAGGGTCGGCAGACATGATGAAGCGCTTGACGTGGTTCGTCACCGGCCTCGTTGCCGGAGCGGGATCCGTCATTCTGATCGGTCGTCGCATCAAACGGAGGGTTGCCGACCTGGCTCCTGTCAGAGTCGCCGAGCGAGTTCTCGGTCGGAGCAGAGGTTCAGTGGACCGCCTCAGGGACGCAATCATGGATGGAAGGTCCGCTGCCGCTCGACGTGAAACCGATTTGAGGCATCGTTTTCTCGACGAGTCTCCGCGTGAGACGAGTCCTGAGTCGCGAGCCATCGAATTTCGTCGATGAATCGCCGGCTGCGTCGATGTCTCGAGCGGGTTCTCGACCCCGATCGAGTGCACTGGTCCGACGTGGAACGAGATCTCTACAGTCGAGATGCTTCGAACATCGTCGGCAATGCTGCAGTCGTCTGCTTTCCCGTGACGACCGATGAAGTAGTCGGCATCATCGATGTCTGTCGAGAGTTCGGCATCCCCTTCGTGCCGCGTGGCTCCGGAACGGGTCTGGCTGGAGGGGCCATACCGTCCGATGGCGCCGTT
>JBDLRO010000309.1:0-2542 GCA_039800025.1 Actinomycetota bacterium
GGTAGCCTCGCGGCATGACATCGCAAGTGGAGCCCTTCCTCGGTGGTGGATCGCCGCCGAGTATGGGCGCCCAGTCGTCGATTCCGTTTCGAGTCGTGTCGGAGTATTCGCCAGCCGGTGATCAGCCAAAGGCGATCGCCGAACTTTCGAAGGGCATCGAAGACGGCTTGCGCTACCAGACTTTGCTCGGAATCACCGGGTCGGGCAAGAGCGCGACGATCGCCTGGACGATCGAAAAGACACAGCGACCGACTTTGATTCTCGCCCCGAACAAGAGTCTCGCCGCCCAGCTTGCGCAGGAAATGATGGAGTTCTTCCCCGACAATCGGGTCGAGTACTTCGTGAGCTACTACGACTACTACCAGCCGGAGGCTTACATTGCCGCGTCCGACACGTTCATCGAGAAGGATTCGTCCATCAACGATGAGATCGACCGACTGCGCCATTCCGCAACCGCTGCACTTCTGACCCGACGCGACACCATCGTGGTCGCGTCGGTTTCCTGTATCTACGGAATGGGTGACCCCGACGAGTACCGCGGTCAGCTCTTGGAATTGCACACTGGAGTCGACTACGACATGCGCAGCATTCTTCGCCGGCTCGTCGACCTCCAATTCGATCGCAACGACATGACACTCGGACGCGGAAACTTTCGCGTTCGGGGAGACACGATCGAGATCCACCCCGCCTACGAAGAGTCGGTGCTACGTGTCGAAATGTTCGGTGACACAGTCGAACGTCTGACCATGATCGACACGGTGACAGGCGAGACCCTCAAGGAACTTCGAGAGGTCGTTGTTTTTCCGGCAACTCACTATGTCGCAGGTCTCGACAGGATGCGACGCGCGATCAATGGAATCGAGAGCGAACTTCAGGAGCGCCTCACCTACTTCGAGTCGGAGGGCAAACTCCTCGAAGCACAGCGATTGCGAATGCGAACCCAATACGACCTCGAGATGATGTCCGAAGTGGGTTATTGCAACGGTATCGAGAACTACTCCATGCACATCGACGGCCGAGTGCCCGGTCAGCCGCCATTCACTCTGCTCGATTACTTTCCTGACGACTACCTGCTCGTGATCGATGAGAGCCATGTCGCCGTTCCGCAATTGCACGGACAGTTCGCGGGCGACCGGAGTCGAAAGGACATCTTGGTCGAGCACGGTTTTCGACTGCCGAGCGCGCGTGACAACCGACCATTGCAGTTCGACGAGGTCATGGAGCGAGTTCACCAGTGCGTCTTCTTGTCCGCCACGCCTGGTCCGTACGAAATGGGAATCTCGGAGAAGGTGGTCGAGCAGATTGTGCGACCCACAGGTCTCGTCGATCCTGAAGTCATCGTCAAGCCGACGAAAGGCCAGATCGACGATCTGATCGAGCAGGTCAACGAACGGGTACTCAAGGGCGACAGAGTTCTCGTCACGACATTGACCAAGAAGATGGCCGAGGACCTCACCGAGTATCTGCTCGAACAGGGAATGCGCGTGCGCTACCTTCACAGCAACATCGACACGATTCAAAGAATTGAAATCATTCGCTCCTTGCGCCTCGGCGAATTCGATGTTCTCGTCGGAATCAATCTGCTGCGCGAAGGACTCGACTTGCCCGAGGTGAGCCTTGTCGCCATCCTCGATGCCGACAAGGAAGGCTTCCTGCGCAGTCAGACGTCGTTGATCCAGATGATCGGTCGCGCAGCACGAAATGTCGATGGGCAAGTGGTGATGTATGCCGACACCGTGACCCCGTCGATGCAAAACGCGATTTCGGAGACCAACCGACGCCGGCAACTTCAAGTCGCACACAACTTGGAACACGGGATCAATCCACAGACGATTCGAAAGGCCGTGGGCGACATCTTGTCGATCCTTCGCCCGGACGGAGATGGAACCGCTCCTGTGCCGAACAAGGATCGTCGACGGCAGAAGGAAAAGAGTCGCATCCAGACCGAATTGAAGACCTTGCCCCAACAGGAGATCGCTCGTCTCGTTCGCACCCTCGAAGAAGAGATGCACGAGGCAGCTGCGGATCTGAAGTTCGAGTACGCGGCACGACTTCGTGACGAAATCAACGAACTTCGACGGGAATTGCGCGATGCGGGTTGACCCCCGTCCGGCGCCTGCTCACTAGCCTTCGACTATGTCCGATCGTCTCGTCGTCCGCGGTGCGCGCGAACACAACTTGAAGAACATCAGCGTGGATCTGCCACGCGACAAGATGATCGTCTTCACAGGTTTGTCCGGGTCGGGAAAGTCATCCTTGGCGTTCGACACGATCTATGCCGAAGGTCAGCGCCGTTACGTCGAGTCGCTGAGTGCGTACGCACGGCAGTTCCTCGGTCAGATGGACAAGCCCGATGTCGATGTGATCGAAGGTCTGTCGCCGGCCATCTCGATCGACCAGAAGTCAGCGAGTCGCAATCCCCGTTCGACCGTCGGCACGATCACCGAGGTCTACGACTACTTGCGCCTGCTCTACGCGCGAATCGGCGTTCAGCACTGTCCGAAGGATGGGAAGCGCCTGTCGCGTCAGACGCCCCAGCAGA
>JBDLRO010000310.1:0-8015 GCA_039800025.1 Actinomycetota bacterium
GTGCGACGGAATTCTGAAGAGCGACACGATCTTGTTCGAGGAGTCTCTCGTTCCGGATGTGATCGATGCAGCGATGGCGGCAGCGGAGCAATGCGATCTGATGTTGGCAATCGGGACCAAGCTGAGCGTCATGCCGGCGGCGAACGTCGTGCCCCGGGCACGTGCGAATGGGGCAGCAGTCGTCATCATCAACGACCAGCCGACCGATGGGGATCGCTTCGCCCACGGGATCGCGCGCGGTTCGATCAGCGAATTCCTCCCGCATTTGACGGAACGCTGACTTCCACTCGACCCGTGACGAAACCAGCCGGGCAAGAACACCCGCCAGCAAACGATCCCCGGTTTGCCGACCCTCGTACCCGGTGAGGTGAATCCCGACAAGATCAGTAGGATTTCGGTATGGCTACGTTCCGTGATCTCCTCGCCGCTGCGAAGTCGGCGATCACCGAAATCGACACTGCTCAGGCTCAAGAACGACTCGCCGCCGGGCACGTGACCGTCCTCGATGTTCGAGAGCCCGATGAGTACGCCGAGGGTGCGCTCATCGGCGCCTTGCACATTCCGCGGGGCCATCTCGAAGCTCAGGTCGAAGGACGCATTCTCGACAAGGACGCACCGGTCATCGTCTATTGCGCGGGCGGAGTCCGAAGCGCATTCGCAGCCAAGACTCTCGGTGAACTCGGATACGCCGACGTCGTATCCATGGCCGGCGGCTTCGGCAAATGGAAGGACGAGGGTCGAGCCTGGAAGGCGCCGGCTTCGCTGTCACCCGAGCAGATGAATCGCTACAAGCGGCACTTGCTTCTTCCTGAGGTTGGAGTCGAGGGACAAGCTCGACTGCTCGGGAGCAAAGTTCTTCTCCTCGGTGCCGGCGGGCTCGGTTCACCTGCAGCCCTGTACCTCGCAGCAGCAGGAGTCGGCACTCTCGGCATCGTCGACATGGACGAAGTCGACGCGAGCAACTTGCAGAGGCAGATCCTTCACAACATCGACCGGATCGGCGATCGAAAGGTCGACTCGGCGAAGAAGACTCTGACATTGCTCAATCCGGATGTCGACGTCGTCACCTACGACACGCGGCTCGACGCCGACAACATTCTCGACATCATTTCCGGCTACGACGTGATTGTCGACGGTGCGGACAACTTTCCGTCTCGCTACCTACTGAACGACGCGAGTGTGAAACTCGGAATCCCCGTCGTGCACGGATCGATCTTCCGCTTCGAGGGAATGGTCTCGGTGTTCCATCCCATCGAAGGGCCGACGTACCGAGACATGGTGCCGGAACCTCCTCCCGCTGAACTTGCGCCGTCGTGCGCTGAGGCGGGAGTGCTCGGAGTCCTACCGGGAATCATCGGGTCGATTCAGGCACTGGAGACGATCAAGATTCTTCTCGGTCTCGGCGACGCGTTGATCGGTCGAATCCTCGCCGTCGACACGACCGAGATGACGTTCCGCACATTCAAATTGCAAGCCGATCCATCCAACCCGGTGACGTGGGCGAATCGCGACAGGATCGAAATTCGAGAACTCGACGGTCTGTGTGCTCCTTGGATGTCCCACTGACAGTTGCATTCCGTGCGAATGATTCGCCGAGCGTGTTGCGCGTCTGCAAATCGCGACTCGTCGCAGACGTCAGGCAGAGTCGGACTCGAGGACCTCTCGTTCCTGAACGGCGACTCCCGCGAGTACGAGTGCGATGCCGATCAAGTCGATCGCACTCGGTGACTGATCGAGGGCGAGAAAACCGATCACCATTGCGGTCACCGGCAGCAGTGCGAGAAGAACACTGAAGCGCCGGACAGGGATCCGACGAAGGATCTTCTGGTCGATTCCGTACCCGATGGCGTTCGAAAGTATTCCCACTGCGAGACAAGCAAGAACGAGGCGAGGAGAGGCCCAAGCCGGTCCACTTCCTGGAGCGCCGATCGGGGTGATGACGAGTGCGCCGATGGCGAGTCCGATGGCCAATGATGCGATGCCGCGATCCTGTTGCGCGACCCGCGAGCCGATCACGATGTATGCCGCCCACATCGCCGAGGCCAAGAAGATGAACAGCAGGCCGAGCGGCTCATTGCCGAGTTCGATTCCGGAGAGAACCGCAACTCCGAGAGCGGCACTCGACAACGCCAGAGCATTGCGTCGTGTTCGGGTTCTCAGCGCCGCAACTGTGATCGGACCGATGAATTCGATGGCCACGCCTTTGCCGAGTGGGAGGCGATCGATGGCTATGTAGAAGAACGTGTTCATCAGCGACGTTGCGATGCCGAAAACCGCCATCGCAACGAAGTCCTTGCGCGTCCATCGTTGGCGAAGTCGAGGTCCGGCCAGAACGACGAGAAGGAGAGCTGCGCCGAGCACCCGCATCCACGCAACTGTTCTCGGAGCAACCTCGTCGAAGAGATCGACGGCAATGACCGCTCCGAGGTATTGCGCGACTGCACTGAGGAGGAACAGTGCTTCAGGGGGCGCGCTCGCGAGTGACGGGAGCGCCGATGGCCGGCGTGACGTGCTCAGTCGAAAAGTTCCGGATCGGTGCGACAGATCTCCTGCCAGAGAGGCTGGAACTGGAACCATCCGGCCAAGCTGTGGCCAGTCTGATCACGCGTGTACGCCGCGTACTCGTGGGGGATCTTCTTCGGGGTCCCTGCTGCCATGGCGAGCAGCTGTGCATGGCACGAGCGATCCATCGACAAGAACCAGAACGCCGCTTCCTCCACTGTCGATCCGACCGTGAACAGTCCGTGATTCTGATGGATGGCTGCCTTGCCCTTGGGGAACATCGACGCGAGCTCGCGCCCCGCTTCGACTTCGAAGACGACTGCTCCACCTTGTTCGGAAATGACGACGTGATCTTCGTAGAAGATGCAGGCGTCCTGGGTGATCGGATCGAGCGGAACGCCGAGAGAGCTGAAAGCCTTGCCGTGGACCGAATGAGCATGGGCCGCTGCGATCACATCGGGTCGCGCTTGGTGGATGGCCGAATGAATGACGAATGCCGCACGGTTCACGGGCATGTTGCCGTGAACGACCTCGCCGTGATGGTTGACGAGCAGCAGGTCGCTCACGCGCATGTGACGAAAGCTCAATCCGAAGGGATTGACCCAGAAGTGGTCGGTCAACTCAGGATCTCGCACGGTGATGTGTCCGGCCACACCCTCGCCGAAGCCGACGCGTCCGAAGATGCGCAGTGCACCTGCGAGACGCGATTTGCGGTAGGCGCGTTCTTCTTCGACGGAGTTGAACGTCGGCATGGCGAGAATGTTCTCGCTTCCCATTGCGGCCCGCGTGAGGCTGTCAGCGGTCGTGGAGGATTCAGTCGTGGTCACGTCGTCAGATTAGACCTGTGAACGGGTCGAGGCGAACGGCTGGGATCCTCGATCGGGCCGAAATCGCATCGAGCCGGACCGAACTCAGGAGTTCGGAACCAGGACCCCGCCGATGACGTGAATGACGCCATTGGTGGCTGGAACATCGCTGACCACGATCTCGATCCCGTTCACGAACGTTTTGTCGCCCTCTTTGGTGATCGTGAGGTCGGTCCCCTGAAGTGTGGTGAGAGTCGTCCCCGACTCGATGTCGGCGATGTTCAAGGCCTCGCCTGCGACCACGTGATAGGTGAGAACCGCTGTCAGGAGATCCTTGTCGGCGTACACGGCGTCGAGGGTCGCCGGAGGAAGCGCGGCGAAAGCGTCGTCGACGGGTGCGAACACCGTGAACGGTCCGGCGTCCCGAAGGGCATCCACGAGCCCGGCCTCGAGGAGGAGGGCTGCCAAGGTCGTGAACTGACCTGCAACCAGTGCCTCGCCGACGATGTCGCCGAGAGGGGCCTCGTAGGGAGGAAGAGTCGTCGTGGTCGTCTCGACAGGCCCACCCGTCGCAATGGTCGTCGTCTGCGCCACGTCCGTCTCATCATCGCTGCAGGCAGCAGTTGTTGCGGCGAGCAGAGCCGAGGCGGCAACAACAGTTGCTACTCGGGCGCGAGTGGGACGGCTCTTCATGGCATGGGAAGGACGCTGCGTTCGAATCACACTTCGACCATATGGCGAGTCCTGCGATCTTGGTGAGGGACGAAAGTCCCAAGTGCTCGGTCGGTGGTCCCGAAGTGCGGACACCCCGACAGTCCGGCCAGACGAGATGGACCCGTGGCACAATCGGAGAGTGAATCGTGTCATCGCACCGTCGACGATCGCAGCGACTGCTGCTCGGTACGCGCACGCTGTGGTGAGTACCGCACCCACAAAGATCCTGCACTCATCGGGGATCGTCCCGATCTCGATCGATGGATCCGTTCCTGAAACACTCGCGGAACAGGCCGCCGTGGTGTGGAGCAATCTCCTTGCCATCTTGTCCGAGGCGCAGATGAGCGTCGACGACATCGTGTCGATCACGACGTACGTCGTTCATCGGGAGGGACTCGAGCAGGACCTCGGCGTCGTCATGGCCGCTCGGGATCGCGCGCTCGACGGTCACTTGGCAGCAAGCACCCTCGTCACGGTCCCGGCACTCGCACGCGACGCGTGGCTCATGGAAATTGCGCTGGTCGCCGTGTCGTGACGTCGATATGGCTCGGGGTGGGCCGGGGACCTACGCTCGATGCAATGAGTGGCACCTCCAGCGACGGGAAATTCACGGACTCGGGAATCGAGGTCAAGGCGCTGTACACGGCCGATGACCTCGCGGGGTGGGACGCACACGAACGTCTCGGTGATCCCGGTTCGCCGCCCTACACACGAGGTGTGTACCCGACGATGTACCGGGGCAAGTTGTGGACGATGCGGCAGTACGCCGGATTCGGCACTCCGGAATCGACGAACGAGAGGTTCAAGTTCCTCCTCGCTGCTGGCCAAACGGGGTTGTCCTGTGCCTTCGACCTGCCGACCCAGATGGGATACGACTCCGATCATCCGCGCGCCGAGGGAGAAGTCGGCAAGGTGGGAGTGGCCATCGACTCGATGGCGGACATGCGACTCCTGTTGAAGGACCTCCCGCTCGACAAGGTCACGACTTCGATGACGATCAATTCCACGGCTGCGATTCTGCTGCTGATGTATCAGCTCGTCGCCGAGGAGCAGGGTGTTTCTGCGACCTCGATCAGTGGAACGATCCAGAACGATCTGCTCAAGGAATACATTGCGCGTGGAACGTACGTGTATCCCCCTCGACCGAGTATGCGCATCATCACCGACATCTTCGGTTATTGCGCGACCAACGTTCCGAAGTGGAACACGATTTCGATTTCCGGGTATCACATCCGCGAAGCAGGCTCAACTGCCGTTCAAGAGATCGCTTTCACCATCGCCAACGGGATCTCCTATGTCGAAGCTGCTCTCAAGGCGGGCCTCGATGTCGACGACTTCGCCCCGCGTTTGTCGTTCTTCTGGAACGCCCACAACAACTTCTTCGAAGAAGTGGCAAAGTTCCGAGCCTCGCGCCGAATCTGGTATCGGATCATGTCCGAACGATTCGGAGCGAAGAAGGAATCGAGCAAGCTTCTGCGATTCCACACGCAGACGGGTGGCAGCACATTGACGGCGCAGCAGCCCGAGAACAACATCGTTCGCGTCGCTGTCCAGTCGATGGCTGCGGTCATGGGGGGCACACAGAGTCTTCACACCAATGGTTTCGACGAGGCGCTGAGTCTCCCCACGGAACGAGCGGCTCGTATCGCTCTGCGAACTCAACAGATCATCGGGTACGAATCTGGAATTGCCGACACACCTGATCCGCTCGCTGGCAGCTACTTCGTCGAGACTTTGACCGACGAGATCGAGCGAAGAGCCCTCGAATACATCGCCCATATCGATGAACTCGGCGGAGCAGTTGCAGCCATCGAATCCGGCTACCAAATGGACGAGATCGAACAAGCCGCTTACGAGTACACCAAGTCGATCGATGACGACCAACGCGTGATCGTCGGGCTCAACCGATTCAGCGTCGATGATGATCCCGAGCCGGAAGTCTTTCCGATCAATCCGGAGTTGGAGCGCGGACAGAAGCAGCGCCTCGCCCAGTACAAGGCCGCTCGTGACATGGCGAAGGTGTCCGCTGCGCTCGCATCGGTTGCCGACACTGCCCGCAGTGACGGAAACCTGCTCTATCCGATGCGCGAAGCCCTTCGTGTGGATACGACGTTGGGTGAGATCAGTGATGCACTTCGCGAGGTCTTCGGCGTCTATCAACCGTGATGCCAAAATCGTGAGATTCCGGAAATCGTGAGATTCCGGTGGTTCCTGCTCAGGTTGTGATCATCGACAAGGGCGGCTCAGGTCGTGGGGGAGCATCGGCGGACTGCGTTGCATGGCCGAGGTAGACGATTCCCACGATGGAAGCGCTCTCGCTGAAGCCGCAGAACTCGACCACTGTGTCGTTGCAGCCACGCGGGCAGCTGCTCCAGAACGAGGCCAAACCCCGCGCTGTGGCTCCGAGAAGGATGTTCTGGATTGCGGCGGCAGTTGCATCCCGGTTCTCGACCGTGCGCAACGGCGTATCGCCCTGGGCGCTCCCAACAACGAGGATCGCTGGAGTTCGGAGGTATTTCGTTCGCGCCTTTTCGACGCGAGCAGGCTCATCTCCGGCACCGTGCATCGCATGTGCGACGCTGGCGCCGAAACGCTCACGTGCCTCTCCCGTCAGCAGAGCGAACTCCCACGGCCATGTTTTCTTGTGACACGGCGCCCAGGAAGCCAGCTCGCAGAGCTCGGCCACAATCGATGGGTCGATGTCCCGGGAATCCGTGAACATGCTGGTACGACGCGATCGGATCACGGCGTCGATTACGCTCGTCGGCGATTCCCGATCATCCATGTGCGTCATTGCTCCCAGTTCACTTCGAAAAAAGAATCGCGAGACGCTCGAGGGTTGCCTCGATCGATCGCGCATTCCGTGCCTCTGCGTTCATCAGTTTCAGCATCAACGGTGACTTGTTGTGCTCCCAATCGAACTGTTCGGTGACATTGCAGCCGCCTGCTGCATCCTCGATGATGTAACGCCAGACATGTCCGCCGAAGTGTCGCCATGCGATGCGCCGGGGTTCGTCGAATTCGACCACCTCATTGGTGATCCGATAGGGCAGAGCGATGCGCATGTCCATCGAGAATTTCGCTCCTTTGGAGAGGCGAGCCGGTGCATCGATGCGAGCTCCTTTGACCGATCCCGAGCCGTCGATCAGATGGTGTTGTCGCGGATCGGCGAGCAGGTCGAACACCTGCTGCGCCGTTGCTGGGACGAAACGGGTTCGCGAGACGACTTTCGATGGACCCTGGACAGTGCCCCTTGACTGGTTCTCCTCTGACATGACCTCTTCCCTTCTTCGTATCGAATTGTCTACTCGAGTCGTGAACTCTCGAGTCGTGAACTCTCGAGTCGTGAACTCATGGTTCCTGTTGGGGGTAACTCGAACCTCGCGAACGAACTGCTCAATGGCTGGCAAGAACTGCCTCAGCACAACGTCTTCCGGAGAACAATGCACCTTGAATGGAGGCTGTGTCCCGATGGTCGCCGCAGACGAAGAGCCCCTCTCCGAGGGACACTCTTTTGCGGGGGTCGAATGGCGGCGACTGGTCGGGTTGACCGTGCTCGATCCGGTATGTGCGCACATGTCTCCACGTTTCGACCATCGGTCCGAACATCGACTGAAGCTGGGTCCGAGCTGCCGATTCAAGATCGCTCGTCTCGAGTGCAGCCTCTCCTGGAATGGCGGCAGCAACGAGATGTCGTCCGGGCGGCGCGTAGCGAGACGAGACATTGCTCATCACTGCGACGTTCAGGACAGGTCCTTGTCCGGAGCCGTCGAGGACGATCAATTTCGAGTCGGTCGGAACCGTCGGTGCATCGAAGTACACACACGCAGCAGATCTCGATGCCACGGAATCGAGGCCGAGGAGTTCGCTGGCAACTGGGCCTTCTGTTGCCACGATGACGATCCGAGCGCGAAGAGTACGACCGTCACGCGTCGCCACCGCGCCCGGTGACACCTTCGCAACAGGTGTCTGCAGGTGGATCCGATTCGAGGG
>JBDLRO010000311.1:0-3990 GCA_039800025.1 Actinomycetota bacterium
TCGGTCACCGAACGATCATCGGCCAGGTGATCGAACAAGCCAAGGAGTCCGAGCGTCGGCGCAGTGTCCTCGTCACATTCGATCGGCATCCGGCATCGCTGGTGCGTCCCGAGTCGGCCCCCAAGTTGCTGTCGACTCATGAGCACAAGATCGAACTGCTGACCGATACAGGGCTCGATGCGACGGCGGTGATCACCTTCGACGAAAGTCAGGCGGCGGAGTCACCCGAAGAGTTCGTCGAGAGAGTGCTGGTGAACTGCCTACGGGCGGAGAGAGTTGTCGTCGGCGAGGACTTCCACTTCGGCCGGGGTCGAAGCGGCAACGTCGATCTCCTGCGTCGCCTCGGTGAGCGCCACGGATTCTCGGTACAGCCGGTCGCACTCGTGAGTGCGGGCGAGACGGTCACGAGTTCGACTGCGATTCGCTTGGCAATCGCGAGCGGTGACGTCGAATCCGCCGGCCTCATGCTCGATCGACCTTTCGAAATGAGAGGTGTGGTCCGTCGAGGAGATGCGCGGGGTCGAACGATCGGTTTTCCGACGGCCAATATCGAAGTCGAGACGAAGTACGCGCAACCGGCTGAAGGGGTATATGCAGCGTGGTACGTGCGTGAACTTCCTGATGGGTCCACGGTGTCGTTGCCAGCAGCGGTCAACATCGGCCGCCGACCAACGTTTTACGAACACGCTCCGCTGGCGCTCGTCGAGGCTCACGTCATCGATGGTCGAGATCTGGATCTGTACGACGAGCATGCACGACTTCAATTCGTCGCACGCCTTCGAGCGGAAAGGAAATTCGATTCGCTCGAGGACCTGAAGCGTCAACTCGACGTCGACGTCGAAGACGCTCGCCGTCTCCTTGCCCGTCAGACGAGCAGCTGATAGGCCGTCGACCTCTGGACGAGGGTTCGGCCGAGAGGTGCGACGAGAGCCGAAAATGCATCTTCGCTCATCTTCTGGCCATGGTTCGCTCCTGCAGCACGACTGATGTTCTCGTCCATGAGCGTTCCGCCGAGGTCGTTGCAACCTGCTCTCAGGAGTTGACGTGCACCATCGACGCCGATCTTCACCCAACTGACTTGGATGTTGTCGATCGATCCGTGATAGGCGATTCGCGCGATCGCGTGCATCAGCAGGGTTTCACGGAAGGTCGGCCCTCGTCGAGCCCGCTTCTGGAGGTAGATCGGTGACGCCATGTGGACGAATGGCAAGCCGACGAATTCGGTGAAGCCCCCCGTCTCCGCCTGGAGGTCTCGGGTTCTCACCATGTGCCTGGCCCAATGAATCGGATGTTCGACCGATCCGAACATGATCGTCACATTGGATCGCAAGCCGACCGAGTGGGCGACGCGGTGACATTCGAGCCATTCCTCGGTGTTCACCTTGTCCGGGCAGAGCACTGCACGCACCTCGTCATCGAGAATCTCTGCGGCGGTTCCCGGAAGCGACGCGAGTCCTGCTTCTTTCATACGGGTCAGATAGGTCTTCAGATCTTCGCCGTTGCGGCGTGCACCTTCGGTCACTTCGAGAGCAGTGAAACCGTGCACGTGCATGTCGGGCACGGCATCCTTCACCGCTTGGGTGACGTGCAGGTAGTAGTCGCCGTCGAAATCCGGGTGGATGCCTCCCTGCAGAGTGACCTCAGTGGCACCCATGTTCCACGCTTCGAGGGCTCGCTGGGCGATGTCATCGAGGGTCAACAGGTAGGGAGTGCCACGCAAATTCAGTGATAGCGGTCCCTTCGAAAAGCCGCAGAACTTGCATTTGAACGTGCAGACATTGGTGTAGTTGATATTTCGGTTGTGAACCCAGGTGACCGTGTCACCGACCGTGGACTGGCGAAGGGCGTCGGCATATTCGGCGATGAGCCCCACCTGCGGCCCGCGGGCTGAGAAGAGATCGACGATTTCGTCGACGCCGACGACCTGTCCCTGCCGGTGCCCGTCGATGATCTCGTCGATGCGGGATCGAGTCGGTCGTGTGGGTGCGCCCGTCGCGTTGTTCGCGCTGACAACATCGGGCGGCGCGTTGTTCGCGCTGAGAATATTGGGCGGCGCGTTGTTCGCGCCGCTGTACCACTGCGTGCTGCGGTGGCCGACGAGAACCACTTCGGCCCCATCGTGAACGACATCGGCAGCTGTCACTTTCTCCGGCCAGATCGAACCCGGATCGTCTCGAGCGAGGGACTCTGCATCGGTGCGATCGATCACCGCGAAGCGCAAGTCGACGTCGATCCACTGGTTGTGACCCGCAGTGAAGGTTCGTCCAGTGTCGAGTGTGATGTTCTCGATGAACTCGGGGTACACGGTCAGGCGTGGCGCAAGAGTCATGCCGCGTTCCTCGGTGACCGCACGCAGGCGATCGAGATCAGGCCACGGTCGTTCCGGGTTGACATGGTCGGCGGTGACGGGGGAGACCCCGCCCCAATCGTCGATACCGGCATCAAGGAGGTGGCCGAATTCATCACTCAAGTTCGGAGGAGCTTGGAGATGGATCTCGACGGGCAGCAGCACACGTGCTGCGGCGATCGACCAGAGAAAGTCATCGGTCGGGCACGGGGGTTCGTTCTTCATTCCGGGTCCCGGCTTCGGAAGGAAGTTCTGAACGATCACTTCCTGCACATGCCCGTGGCGTCTGTGGCTCTCAGCGATCGCCCACAGAGCGACGAGTCGGTCGAGGCGACTCTCGCCGATCCCGACGAGAATCCCGGTCGTGAAGGGAATCCTGGCTTCGCCTGCTGCCTCGAGAGTGGCGAGTCGTCGGACCGGAGTCTTGTCCGGTGCGCCACGGTGACACGTCAAGTCGTCGCGCAGGCTCTCGATCATCATTCCCTGACTCGGAGACCAGCGTCGCAGAGCGATGAGTTCGTCTGCTGACAGCGCACCAGCATTCGCATGGGGGAGAAGGCCAGTTTCCTCGACGACCCGCCGCGCCATATCCGTGAGGTACTCGACAGTCGACGCGTACCCATGGTCGTTCAGCCACGTTCGAGCGATCGGATATCGCTCCTCGGGAGCTTCACCGAGCGTGAACAGCGCCTCGTGACAGCCCTGTCGAGCCCCCGCTCGCGCGATGTCGAGAACTTGCTCGGGGGTCAGGAAGGGTGATTCCAATCGAGCGGGCGGTTGAGCGAACGTGCAGTAGCCACAGGTGTCCCTGCACAACATCGTCAACGGAATGAAGACCTTCGGCGAATACGTGATGCGCGTTCCGGTTCGAGAGTCGCGAATCGCTCGAGCCTGCGCCATGAGTTCGGCCAGTGGCGTGTCGATGAGGTCGACGATGTGACTCGGCAGTTGATCGGCACCGACGAAGTCAGCGGACGTGGAAAGGGGAATGAGCTGGCGCACCATGGGTTGCTCCATCCAAGGTTGGTCTCGGATGCGCCGAAGGCGAGCCATCGACGCACAACGAGAAGGACACGTGGCAGGGGAGCCCGCCTCGGGTCACGATGTGGATCGGTTGTTGCCAGCGCACGACGGGGCTGTCCCGAATGCGAGAGAACCGAGACACCCCCAGTTCGTCGTACGACCGAGATCCTAACTCCTGTGGTCGCTGTCACCCCCAGTTGCAACGACCAGATCGTGATGTCCCAGATCGTGATGTCCCAGATCGTGATGTCACGGACCGGGATCGTGCCGGAATGCTTCGAGAATGTTCGAGATCGCCACCCCGTGGCGGTGGCCGGTTCGTGCGATGTAGCCGAATTGGGTTCCGGAGTCCGGGTCGCGCACGGTGAAAAACTGCTCGTGACCCTGTTCGTCGACGATGACGGGTGTGATGTCCGAGGTTGGCGTGCTCAAGGTCGCGTGTGCGTATCCCGCGTTGAGAACTTCGATTGCCACATGATGAATGCCGCTTCCATGGGCGGCGAGATGGGCCGCAACTTCTGCACCTGCCGTCGGTCCGACGAGAACGAGTGTCACTCCGCCGGCCGCAATCACGGCGATCCCCGCGGGCTGGGGACTCATCGGGAGGCGATGGAAGCCGA
>JBDLRO010000312.1:0-5996 GCA_039800025.1 Actinomycetota bacterium
TCCCGGTTCCGGTTCCACCGGCGACGATGATGTTGCGACGCGATCGGACACACGCCTCGAGGAAGCTGCCGACTTCGTCCGACATCAATCCGCCGCGCATCAGTTCCTTCAGAGACGAGAGGTGGAACTGGTGCTTGCGGATGATCAGCGACGGGTGCTGCGAGACGTCCATGACCGCAAAGAGACGGCTTCCATCCTCCAAGCAGAGATTGCACTCGGCGGTCGCAGCATCGAAACGCCTCTCGCCGAATCGCGAGCGAGAAGCGATGTTGCGGACGAGGCGCACCAATTCCTCATCGCTGTCGACGACCGGGTCGATGACGACACGGCTTCCGTCACGTCGCTTCGTCCACACAGGAGCAGATCCGCGAATGTGAATGTCGGTGATGTCGGGATCGTCGAGCAGCGACTGGAGGGGACCGAAACCGAGAAGGAGATCGACGGCCTCCTTGGTGATCCGCGCCCGATCGCCATGAACGATCTCCGGTTCGGTGAAGGCTCGGACGTCGTTCGAACGCCGTTCGAAGAAGAGTCGAGCTTCTTCGTGGGCGATGGCGATCTCGTCATCCGATGTCGACTCGATGCCGGTCTGGCGTCTCCGCTGTCGATGGGCCACCAGAGCATTGGTGATGTGGGACGTCAGTTCTTCGACGTGGCGTGTATCGTCGAACCTCTTCATGCCGGTAGCCCAATCCGGTCAGGAGCAGTCGCGAATCGCGCCAGAGATGCGCGGAGAGCAGCAGAGGATCGCCGATCGTTCGGCAGGAGATCGGCGAGGATCGGCCAGCGAATCGCCCCCATCGCATCAGCGGAGCGCAGACGCCCTCCCGCAGTGAGAACCGACCACGTCCCCATGCTTTCGAGGAGCGAACGACGATGTGCAAGCGCAACGAGATCCTCGACGTCCTTGCGAACAACGATGATGCGTTTCGAAGCCGCAGAGATGATGTCTCGAGCCGGAGAATCAGGACGGATCACACCCACGTCGATCAGGACGTCACCTGTGGTTCGGCTCTCGAGATTCGACAGGGATGGAAGGACGTCGCACAACACCGAGTGGACTGCCTCCATCGCCGGAGGTGCAACCACGACGCGGACACCATTTCGGAGTCGTCGGGTCACTCGATCGATCGAGATCGCTGTCGTCTCCCCGGAGTTCAAAAGAGTGACGAGATCTCCGAGTGATGGACGGAGATCCCAATTGTGGCGGGCTGCGAGACGACCTCCATCCGGGTCAGCCTCGACGACCAGTGGCGGATGCGGCCACAACGATGCAACGTGCAAACAGATCGTGCCGAGGTCGGTCAGCCCGCCCACTGTGCCGAGTGCGATGACAGCCATCTCATCCCACCACCTTGACGAGATGGATCTCTTCTCGTCCGACGAGACGAGGAATGGATTCGAGTGGTGACTTCACCGTGACGGCACGCTCACTCGACAACGGGTCGGGGGTCGAAACCTCCCAGATCTCGAGAGGTCCCGGAACTTCATCGATCTTCATCTCGCCCTCGAGGGTCGTTTCGACGGTGAAGATTCGCACGAGATCGCCCGCTGCCAGCTCGACTGGTGCTGATGACAGGCGAACCGTGAGCCCGACCAGTCCATCGAGCGGTCCGACGTTCCCAGTGGTGGTCAAGAAGGCCGGGATCAGGGGCGTTCCGCTTCTCAGATCGGCGGTCACGCGTCGACCGACCACTTGTCCGGCCGATGACGATCGGATCAGCGCAATGTCGGCCGATGCCGTCACGACGATCTCGGACAGGTCGACGGCAGACAGCACCTCACCGCGTCCGATGTCTCGAGAGGTCACCAGCACAGCGGTGCCTGCCTCGACCGAACGCTGCCAGAAGACAGCTCCGCCAATCGAAGCCGCGACGATGAACAGTCCGACGGCGAGCTCGGGCACTCGAACGGTCGACACTCCGAGTCGAACCGCATCTCGTTGGGGTGCGAGGTGGGAACCCGAATCGAGTTCATCCGACTGACGACTCCGACCTGTCCCCTTCACGAGCCTCCCTTTCGACGCACATTGCGGTGCATTCGTGTCGGCTCATCCACCTTGAGACTGCATAGGGCTTCAGGCGATCTCCGAATCGATGGGAGTCACAGGAATTCGGATTGGAGAACAGCCTCGCGATCGTGGATAGCCTGACTCCGTGGATCACGTCGTGGGAGCAGCTGCCGGCACGGGTCGCGTTCGCGCACCGGAGACGCCTCCGCAATTGAACGACCCCTGTTGGTGCGGATCCGGTCGAAAGTACAAGAGGTGTCATCGCTCGATCGAAGGGCGCATCTTGCCGGGAGTCGTCTCGCCGATGCGCTCGGTTCCCCCTCACATCGCACGGCCCTCGTACGCCGACACGGGTGAAGTTCGCAGATGGAACGAACCGCACGTCAAGCCCCCCGAGGTGATCGAGAGAATGCGCGAGGCGGGGACACTCGCAGCCGACATTCTCCGACTCGCTGGCGAGTTCGTCCGACCCGGAATCACCACCGACGACATCGATGTCTTCGTCCACGAGTTGACCATCGAACGCGGTGCGTACCCGAGCCCCTTGAACTACCACGGGTATCCGAAGAGCGTGTGCACGTCGCTGAACGAAGTCATCTGCCACGGCATCCCCGACTCGACGGTTCTCGAAGACGGCGACATCATCAATCTCGATGTCACGTGCTTCCTGAACGGCGTCCACGGCGACACCAATGCAACTTTCTTCGTCGGCAACGTGTCCGATGAGGACCGTCGGCTCGTGCGCATCACCGAAGAGTGCATGTGGCTGGGCATCGAAGCGGTCAGACCGGATCGACCTCTCAGCGATATCGGCAAGGCGATCGAAGACCACGCGAAGAAGCACCGACTCGGCGTCGTGCGCTCCTTCATCGGCCACGGAATCGGAGAACAGTTCCACACCGACATCCAAGTGCTCCACTATTTCGACTCGCGCAACAACATGACCATGAAGCCCGGAATGGTCTTCACCATCGAACCGATGATCACCGTCGGCACGTGGCAGCACGCCATGTGGGACGACGACTGGACAGCGGTCACGTCCGATGGCAAGCGCACGGCGCAGTTCGAGCACACCATCCTCGTCACTGAAACCGGGGCCGAGGTCCTGACCGGCGGGGATCGAGCAGTGTCACCGCGTCGACCGAGTTGAAAATCGATTCGTGAACGGGATCCGACATGACTGAGATCGATTCGTCGGGTGCCACCAGTCGAATCACCTCATTGTCCGTCGGTGAGCGTTACGAGAGTTTCGATCGAGCCGAATGGGCCGAACTTCGTGCGGCGACACCGCTGACCTTGCGCGAATCCGACCTGGAACGCCTGCGCGGCATCAATGAGCGAATCGACCTCGATGAGGTCGCCGCTGTCTATCTGCCCCTCACTCGCCTTCTCAATCTCTACGTTTCCGCGACCCAGAACCTGCACAAGGTCAGCGCCACATTTCTCGGCACGCTGGCTCCCAAGATGCCGTACGTCATCGGCGTTGCCGGGAGCGTGGCAGTCGGCAAGAGCACGTTCGCTCGAATTCTTCAGGCTCTCCTGGCTCGTTGGCCCGATCATCCCAAAGTCGATCTGATCACGACGGACGGATTCCTCCAGCCGAACCGCGTTCTCGACGAGCGGGGCATCATGAATCGAAAGGGCTTTCCGGAGAGCTACGACACACGAGCGCTGTTGAAGTTCCTTCGCGACCTCAAGAGCGGACAAGCCGTCGTCGAAGCCCCTGTCTACAGCCACGTCGTGTACGACATCGTCGACGGCGAGACGGCGACGGTCTGTCAGCCCGACATCTTGATCCTCGAAGGTCTCAACGTTCTTCAGGTCGGCAGTCCGACGAGCGAACATGCCGAATTCGTCTCGGACTACTTCGACTTCTCGATCTACATCGATGCTGATGAAGTCGACATCGAGAACTGGTACGTGGCGCGCTTTCTCAGTTTGTGCGAGTCGGTCTTTCAGGAGCCTGACAGCTTCTTTCGCCATTACGCCCACCTCAGCAGGGATGACGCCACGGACACCGCACACGGAATCTGGAAGGCGATCAACGGTCTCAACTTGAAGGAGAACATCGAGCCGACTCGCGAACGGGCCTCGCTGATCCTGCGCAAAGGTTCCGATCACAGGGTTGCCGAGGTTCACCTTCGCAAACTGTGAGAGTGAGCAACTTCGGTCTTCGCTCCCTGTCAGAATCGACTCATGGCAAAACGACGATCTTCGTCTCGCCGGCGCAGACGACGCTCTCGTCTTCCGGCAATTCTCTTTGCGGCACTCGTCGCAACAGGAGCGGGCTACCTCTTCGTTCGTGCGAGCGATGACGGTACGACTGGGAACGCTCCCAGCATCGGCGCTGACTCGGTGGCGCCTCCGGCCACCGATGCAGGATCGTCGCCCACCGGATCCGATGCAGAGACGACTTCCGATAGCGAACCCGAGTCCGATGCAGGTACGCCCTCGACGGATCCGTCCAACCTCGGAAAGCCGGTGCAGGTCTTCAGCGACACCCTCGGAGATCTCGATATCGATCAGGTCATCGAAGATTGGACCATGGTCGACAGGCCAAATGTTCCGAGCAAGACCGCCGAGATCAAACCTGCCTGGGTGAGAGACGGCCGAATCACTGCGAATCTTCCCGATGGGTACTACTACGGCATCCCTGTCAGCACATTCGACGAGGACGTTCGCGGAATCAATTTCGACATCCGTCAAGTCTTCTGGGGTGAGGAATGCACGAAGAAGTTCGGAGTCGGTGACGACACATGTCTGAACGACTACCAGGTTCTCGATACCCCCGGACCGCAGTTGTATCCCAGCTTCCTCGGCGATCTGCTGTTCGTCTCACTCGCCGTGTACGGCGACGTGTACACGGAATCGAACTCGGCCGTTTCTCCGTCGACGTATTGGTCGCTGCTCGCTGCCGGCCGACCCGTCACCGTCACGATTCCCACTGGTGAGCCGGACCCGCCGAATGTCGCCATCGCCGATTCACCGTTCCTTCTGACCGTCGTCGGAGGAACCATCATCGCCGCCGAGGGAATCTGGATTCCCTAGCGTTCACATCTCATCGACGAGATTTCCTCTCTCGACAGCCTCAGCGATGATCTGTTGCGTGTGTTCCCACAAGACGTGTGAACCGTCGCCGATCGGTGAGAGACGGCGCATCGCCTGTGGCCGGCTGACTCCGTGTCGCCGCCAAGGAGAGTTCTCGCCGGCATGGTGATTGAGCATCGCGGGCTGCATACGGTCGACCGCATTGGCGAACCGGCTCTCAGGAGTCTCTTGCGCCTCGTACTCATCCCACAGTTCCCGTAAATACGCCCCTTGATCCTCCGGAAGGATCCCGAAGAGACGATCGGCCGCCCGACGCTCTCGTTCCTCCTTGTCGACATGGGCTGCGACGTCGTATGCGAACGTGTCACCTGCGTCGATCTCGACGATGTCGTGCACGAGACACAGTGCCAGGACGTGACTGAGGTCGACGTCGACATTGCTCCACTCACGCAAGACGAGGGCGTACATCGCCAGATGCCACGAGTGCTCAGCCGTGTTCTCCCTGCGATGGCCGCCGACGATCGACGTCTGGCGTTCGACCTGCTTCAAACGGTCGATTTCCAGAAGGAACTGCAGTTGACGGTCGAGTCGTTGTGAATTCATCAGTCCGACCTCAATTCGAGACGAGGGTGGCCAAGGCCCAGATGGCAGCGATGAGACCGAGAGCCGACATGAAGAGGCTGCGAGCAATCGGGGCGCGCTCCAAATCACCCTCTTGGGGTTTGGGCGGCGGCTTGATCATGGCGACGAGATTCCCGGCGAACAGTGCGCCGCCGAGCGCCAGGATCAACCACATCAACAGGTTTTCGCCGAGAAACATGTGTCCATTGTGGCAGTGCAGTGCCGTGCCAGCTGTCCATGCCAGTTTGCATGCCGGGACTCGAGATCTACGGTGAGGAGCCAGAGTCGAAGATCCGCGATACTTCCCCCATGGGAT
>JBDLRO010000313.1:0-6305 GCA_039800025.1 Actinomycetota bacterium
CGATCGGCGTGTTCTCTCCGATGCCGCAGCCCACGCCCGGACTCGGCACGACCTGCACACCTCGCTCCACTTCCCAGTCGTCGAGACCGGAGGCGAGAACCCAGCTCTGGGAATCTCCCACGAGCAGCACCCGAGCCGGCAATTCCGGATCAACATTTGATCGCTGCGGGGCGTCGGAGCCGAGATCGGGCAGATCCGCGAGCGCCTGGCTCTGCAGAGCGAGCGCCTCGGCATCGAGTTGGCTGAGCAGATCATCGGCTGATGCACGTCTGTCGATTCCGACGACGACAATGGCCGCGCCGACGACTGCCAACACAGCGAGCCAGATGAACAGGCGGGCACCGATCCACATGCGTCGCAGGCGTACGGGATTCTCGACGAGGTAATAGATGAGGGCGACCACGATCATCGTGCTGCCAGCTTTCCCAATGAACATCCAGAAGTGATCGACCGTCGCAAAGTTCGTTCCGGGGACCCTCAAACGGGGCAGATCCGGATCGAGGCGCCACGAGTCCCAGAGGAGAAACATGGGCCAGTGCACGAGATAGGTCGTGTACGTGACGTGACCGAGCCAGGCGATTGGCCGCCAGGACAGGAATCGACACACGCCGGATCCTGCAACGGCGAACGCAATGAGCACGAGTGTGATGAGCCCGTTGACGAGTACTGCCCACGGGAAGAACAGGTGTCCCCACTCGTTCTGCCAGCCCACGGTGAACCACACGATGTACGCGACAATGAGGATCGGCCAAGAGACGATCGCCGCGACGCGGCTGCGAAGGAACTGCGTGATCGCAGGGACGCGAGACCACACCATCCACAGGACTCCGAAGGCCGCTCCCAACAAGAACTCCCCGACGCGCACCTCGGTTGCGTAATAGGCGCACGATGATCCGGTGCACTGGGCATCGAGGCCGGGGATCTTCGTCCACACGGGAGGGTTGACCCGATACCAGGCCCCGAGAGCGATCGCTCCGGCTGCGAGACCTGCGAGGACGACGAACAGACGCCAAGCATTCTTCGACACCGTTCCTCGTGCGCGAAGAACGATGAGGCACAGGACGGGAAAGACCAAGTAGACCTGTTCCTCGAGCGACAAGCTCCACAAATGTTGGAGTGGATTGCCGAGCCCGAACAGTCCGCCGTAGTCCTTGCCAGCTGCCTGTAGGTAGATGTTCTCGAAATACGCAAGTCCCGAGAACCACTCCCAGACTGCGAGCCTGCGTCCCGATCCGGGAAAGAGCGTCCAAATGAGTGCGACGAGGAGCAGCACGATGAACGATGCAGGAAAGAGACGCCGGGCTCGCCGTTCGTAGAAGCGTCTCAACGAGATCGACCCCGACGAGTCCCATTCGGCGACCATCAGTCGTGTGATCAAGAAACCCGACAATGTGAAGAACATGGACACGGTGAGTTCTCCACCGGTCATCCACGAGATGCTGTGGTGGTACATCAAAACGATGACGACCGCGATGCCGCGCAGTCCATCGAGAGCCGGGAGATGCCCGAGACGAGTGTCCAATCGTGACTCAGACATGTCGCACTGAGGTTAGTTGGATCACCTCAGTGCGACATGTCCCGAACCATGAACCGGACGGCCGCGCCTCTCGACACGGATCACTCTCGACACGGTTCACTCGACGAGACGCAGCCCGCTCGGGGCGATCGAGGGTTCGGTGCTCGGCAATTCGACGACGAACTCGGTTCGATGGGCTGCGAACAGGTGCTCCGAGACGAGAACAGCTTTGCCCTGGACATCACTCGTGACTCGGCGACACCGCAGGATCGGAGAGCCTGCCGGAACTCCGAGCAGGCGGGCATCATCCTTGGTCGCAGCGTCAGCTCCGATCGTTTGCGTCGCCTTGGCAAGCGGGATGTCGAGTAGTTCGTAGAACGGAGAGCGTTCGACATCGGCGCGCGACAAATGCTGTCCGAGGTCTGCTCGGCACCACACGGTCACGACCGCGAACGGCTCGCCGTCGGCCAGGTTCAACCTCTTGACCCGGAGGACATCACGCGTGTCGAGAATGCGACTGATGTCCGCTGACGCGACTTCGAATGCGAACTCGAGGATCTGGCGCTCCGGTTTGATGCCGCTATCGATCAGTTGTCCCTCGATCGTGCCGAGCCGTGCCGTGCTCTGACGGAGAGGGGCGACGGCGACGAACCATCCGAACCCTTGGCGGGCGTCGACGAGGCCTTCGTCGCGCAAAACTTCGAGCGCTCGCCGAATGGTGACGCGGCTCGCGCCATGCGTGTCACCCAGGTCGGCTTCCGAAGGGAGGAGCCGACCCGCGGCAAGAGCCCCCGACAAGACCTGGCGGCGCAGATCATCGGCAATCGACTGATAACGGATCTCGCGCACACTTGTATTGTACTTGTCTCATATCTATACTTCGACCATGACTGCAGCCACCGCCGGAACACCCATTGCTCTCGTCGACAAGGTCTACGCATCGCTCAGCGCCAACGTCGCTCTCGGACGCACACGCCTCGGCCGCCCCTTGACATTGGCGGAGAAAATCCTGATCAATCATCTCGTCGACCCATCGAACCAGGACATGGAGCGCGGCATCAGCTACGCCGACTTCGCACCGGACCGTGTCGCCATGCAGGACGCCACGGCGCAGATGGCCCTCCTCCAGTTCATGACCGCTGGCCTTCCGACCACCGCCGTGCCATCGACCGTGCACTGCGACCATTTGATCCTCGCAAAGGTCGGAGCCAAGATCGACCTCGGTGTCGCAATCGAGGACAACCGTGAGGTGTTCGAATTCCTGAAGACGGTGTCCGCGAAATACGGCATCGGCTTCTGGGGTCCGGGAAGCGGAATCATCCACCAAGTCGTTCTCGAGAACTACGCATTCCCGGGCGGCATGATGATCGGCACGGATAGCCACACGCCGAACGCTGGCGGTCTCGGCATGGTCGCGATCGGTGTCGGCGGAGCGGATGCAGTCGATGTCATGACCGGCTTCCCCTTCAACGTTCGCTGGCCCAAAGTCATCGGCGTCCGCCTCACCGGGACGTTGAACGGATGGTCCTCTCCCAAGGACGTCATCTTGGAAGTTGCGCGGGTCCTCACCGTCGAAGGTGGTACGGGAGCAATCGTCGAGTATTTCGGCCCCGGCGCCGACTCCATCTCGGCGACGGGCAAGGCGACGATCTGCAACATGGGTGCCGAGATCGGCGCCACCTGCTCTGTCTTCCCGTACGACCACAACATGGCCGCGTATCTGAAGGCCACCGGTCGAGAAGACATCGCAGATGCAGCCGACAAGGTCGCATCCGATCTTCGACCCGATGACGGCGCCCACTATGACCAGTTGATCGAGATCGATCTCGATCAACTGAAGCCGTTGATCAATGGTCCCCATTCGCCCGATCGCGCCCACCGTGTCGGTCGCGAAGTCGGCGATGCTGCGCGCGCGAACGAATGGCCATTGGAGATCTCGGCCGCACTGATCGGATCGTGCACCAATTCGTCCTACGAGGACATCACTCGAGCTGCGTCGATCGCTCGACAGGCGGCAGCGCGGGGTCTCAGGGCCAAGTGCGAACTGCTCATCAGCCCAGGCTCGGAACAGATTCGGGCGACGATCGAACGCGATGGTCTGATGGCCGACCTCGAAGCTGTCGGTGCAACCGTTCTTGCGAATGCCTGTGGACCCTGCATCGGACAGTGGGAGCGAGCAAAAGAGGTCACCGACAAGCCGAACTCGATCGTCAACTCCTTCAACCGAAACTTCCCGAAGCGCAACGACGGATCCGCGAACACTCTCAGCTTCGTCACGTCACCCGACACCGTCATGGCGATCGCGCTGGCAGGTCGGCTCGATTTCGATCCGACCACGGACACCCTGACCGCTCCCGACGGAAGCCAAGTCCGCCTCGACCCTCCAGTCGGCGAGGTTCTTCCCGATCGCGGCTATGACGCGGGCAGCAATACCTTCACTGCCCCACCAGCCGACGGGTCATCGATCGTGGTGAACGTCGACCCATCGAGCAGCCGTCTCCAATTGCTCGAACCGTTCCCGGCTTGGGACGGAAATGACTATCTCGGTCTTCCCGTCCTGATGAAAGCTCAGGGCAAGTGCACCACGGACCACATTTCCGCCGCCGGCAAGTGGCTCACCTACCGCGGACATCTGGAGAACATTTCCGGCAATCTGTTCCTCGGTGCCGTGAATGCCTTCACCAGCGGAGTTGGAGAAGGCAAGGACGTGACCGATGGGGCCACGCGCAGTTACCCGGACGTCGCCAAGCGGTACAGCGAGGCAGGCATTCGGTGGTGTGCCATCGGCGACCGCAACTATGGCGAAGGCTCTTCACGCGAACATGCTGCAATGGAACCGCGTTTTCGAGGAGGGGTCGTCATCTTCGCACGCTCGTTTGCTCGCATCCATGAGACGAACTTGAAGAAGCAGGGTTTGGTTCCGCTGACCTTTGCCGATCCGAACATCTACGAGGCGATCGAACAGGACGACCGCATCAACGTTCTCGGTCTCCCCCCGGTGCCGGGCCGTCCGGTGACGTGTCAGATCGTGAAGTCCGATGGCTCGACCATCGACTTCGACGGACTCCACACCTTCTCCGACGAGCAGGTCGAGTGGTTCAAGGCAGGCTCAGCTCTGAACATCGTTCGTGCTCGCGTTGCCGCCGAACGCTGACTCCTGACGAGCACTCGTCGTCAGTCGGAGCCAGGTCTCCGATGACCCTCGGTGGCCGGGTCGCCTTTGTAACCAGGCGGATAGGACAACCTGAGTTCTTCTGCAGTTGGCGTACGTCGAACCTGCGCATCGATCGGCAATTGCGACCGAATCGCGGACATCAGCCTCTGGGTGTTCGCCTCATGATCATCGCCCGACACATACAGAGGTTCACCGACGCGAACGCGAATCCGTGGCGGGTTGACAACGTTGAGCAGATTCGGAAGGCGTGCCGCACGCGGCCAGACCTTCTCCGTTCCCCACAAACCGACCGGCACCAGGGGGACGCTCGCCGAGCGCGCGAGGCGTACCGCACCCCAACGACCCTTGAGATCCGGCTCGAAGAAGGCAGGTCCCCGCGGAATCGTGCCTTCGGGCATGATCGCCACGAGTTCACCCGCTCGCAACGCATCCATCGCAGCATCCAGCGGCTGATCACTTCCCGTTCCCCGCTCGACACGGATTCCGCCGAGAGCCGTCGCCAACTGACCGACGAGCGGCGCATCGAAGACTTCCTTCTTTCCGAGGAACCGCACCGGGCGGCCCGTCTTGGCCACGGTGACGGCCATCGCGAAGACGTCGAAGTACGAACGGTGATTGCCGCAGATGATGGCCGCTGAATCGTCAGGAATGTTGTGCGTTCCGTCGATGTCGAACCGTGCGAAGGGAATGAACGTCGGTCGCGCCAGCTGAAGGAGAAGCGACTGCAACTCCATGTTCACGACGGGGACCTTTGCAACACCTGGTGGAACGTCGAAATGCAGTACCGGCCAACGTCGTGCAGCTGCAACGACGGCAAGGCGCGGATCAGGATTGACAGCAGTTGGGTGACCAACTGCAGAGAGCAGCGGTACGTCGAAAACGCTGTCGGAGTATGCATAGCAGTCGGTGAGATCGATGCCTCGATCGCGTGACCACGTTCGGACTGCTGCGAGCTTTCCGCTGTTCCACACGAACGGGCCGTCGAGCGAGCCGTCGTAGGTTCCGTCGGGGCCGACTCGATACCTCGTCGCGACGACGTCGTCGAAGCCGAGCAGTTCTGCGAGTGGAGCGACCAAGTCGTACGGCGTCGTCGTCGCCATCACCAGAGTTCGACCCTCACGTCGATGTTCCTCGATGACCTGGCGGGCGAACCGAGGAACCATGTCGGCCAACTCGCGTGCAGCGGAGCGCGCTGCTCGAGCGACGTCTTCGCGTCGACGACCTTTCGCAGCAGCCACTGCGAGACGAGCGAGTGCCATCGACGGCAGAGTCTCTCCGACTCGGTTGAACAATTCGAAGAGTGCACCTTCGCCAAGAATCGTTCGATCGACGACTCCAGCGCGCCGCATGGCAGCCGAGAGAACCGGTCCGCTGGCTCCCACCAACAATGTGCGATCGAGATCGAAGAAGACTGCTGTTGTCGATTCACCTCTGCCCGACTCGACTCGTGCTGCCTCGTTCACGACTCCACCGTAATGGCGAAAAAGGCTTTCGAGAACGGGAAAGGCCCCGCTTGGGGGAAGCGGGGCCTCTCAACCTTGATCCCGGTGGAGGGGGGTCCACCTGAGGGGATCATGTCGTGTGTGTTTGGGGGAAACACACAGCGATCAACGA
>JBDLRO010000314.1:0-5240 GCA_039800025.1 Actinomycetota bacterium
GCGGTCCGACATCGTCGACGACGTTCGGCGCTTGAGTCTGTGGCTCGCCTGGGTCGTGGCCGCAGTCTCGACAGCGGGAAGTCTGTATTTCAGCGAGGTCGCGAATTACGTGCCCTGCCAGTTGTGTTGGTACCAGAGGATCGCGATGTATCCCTTGGCCGGGGTTCTCCTCGTGGCCGCCATCCGCAAGGATTGGTCCGCTCGCTGGTACTGCCTGCCGATGTTGATCACAGGTGTGGGAGTATCTGCGTATCACTACTTCATCGAATGGAAGCCAGCTTTCGGGGAGAGCGCATGTTCAGTTGGTCCGGCGTGTACCGACATCTGGTTCCGCCGTCTCGGTTTCGTGACGTTGGCGTTCATGGCTCTCAGTGGATTCATCGCAATCCTGTTGCTGTTGTTCGTTCAGCCGAATCGACCTCGACAGTTGCCGAGTTCCGAAACCTGACGGCATCGTTGAAGGATCGTTCACAGGAAAGGCTGAGTCGTCATGACATCGAAGAAGAATTCCAGTCGGAACAAGATCATCGTCGTGATCGTTGCGGTCGTGGTCGCTGCTCTTGCGGTTGCGTTGTTCGTCGGAGGTTCGGATGATTCGTCATCGAACGGATCGAGTGGTTCTGCCGCGACCAACGATGTTCCCGTCGATGGACTGCCGAACGGTGAGGGAATCTCGAATCAGCCAGTGGAGGTGCTGGGAACAGCTCTCGAGCCCTTCGCCTCTCCGAATGGCGACCCCGCAGTCGGCCAGCCGGCACCGACCCTCAACGGCAAGTCGTTCGATGGAACCCCGATCTCCATCACACCAGGTGATGGTCGCCAGTACATGGTGGTCTTCCTCGCTCACTGGTGTCCGCATTGCAACGCCGAGATTCCTCAGTTGATCAAGTGGAAGGAAGCCGGCTCGGTTCCCGACGGCCTGCAGGTCATCGGTATCAGCACATCCGTAGCCAGCGATCGACCGAACTATCCGCCTTCGGAATGGATTCTTGCTACGGGTTGGCCGTGGCCGATCATTGCCGACTCCGAGGCGTTGGATGCTGCCAAGGCATTTGGCGTGACCGGTTTTCCCTTCTTTGCTCTCATCGACGGAGACGGAACGGTGAAGGTGAGAGTTTCCGGAGAAGTGAAGTCGGATGTTCTCGACCAGATCGTGGAATCAGCATTCGGCTGAGATCACCTCGAAGGGGCCGAAACGGTCCAATGGCCGATCGACGCTGTCGTGTCGTCGACGAGGCAGTGGAAGACGAGATGGCTCTCGCGTGCCTCGACACAGAAGCCGTTGTAGGTGATCGACTGGCCTGATGGCATCGTCGCCATCACGGGGACTTCGTGCATCACATGGAAATCGCGGCTGTCGAGAATCGCCAGACCACCGAGTCGGTGAAGATTGCCGTCCGACCGCACCGACCCCACGCCGGTGGCGAGGATGTGATCGGGGGAGAGCAGCTGGACGTCCTGATAGTCGACGAAGTGATTCGGATTCGTTCGTTGTTCGAGAATGTCGCCTGAGTAGGAGAGCCTGTACAAGGATCGAGACCCCCACGACACAGCGAACAGGGTTCCGTCGCCGAGATCACAGATGGCTCCGAGGTGGTCGGCGACCTCGAAACGAACCTCGGCGTCGAAGTCGGCATCGAAGCGCATCACCACCGTTGTCGAACGAGGTCGATATTCAGCAACGGCGACCCACAGGCTCGAGTCGTTCGACGAGTCGAACCCACCCGGGTGGATGCGAGCCCCGTCGGTCACGTTCACTTCTCTGATCCGATCTCCTGATCGGTCGAAGACGCAGACGTCACCGCGGGCCTCGCGGGGAAACACAGTGGTGACCAGCCATCGATCGTTGTCGATGGTCAGTCCCTGGGGGTGGCCGATGTCGCCCGCGAGTGGAGTCGACGACTCGAGCGTCCAGGAACTCTCTCGGTCGATTGCGAGAAGTGACTCGAGAATCGCGGTGTCAGTCGATCCCGAGGATGTCGGACTCAAGACGTCGAGATCGGGGACTCGATCCGGCAAAGTCACGAGGCGCTGTTCTGCGCGCGTTCGATGACGGTTCGAACGGGCACATCGAGTTCCTGAGCTGCGCGGGCAGCATCGTCGAACTCGACCTTGACGCGATTGTCGTTGAGCTTGACCCGAATCTCATGGCCGTCGACGGTGACAACGGACTCGGCGCGCTGTTGCGGCCAACGATCGATCGTCGTGCCGCGTAGGCCGAGGGTGCCGGTCTCTCGGACGAGCACCTCCGCAATGCGTTCGGCGCGTGCGTGCTCGCACAGGACGTGCACGGTGAATGCAGGCCGACCCTTCTTCATGATGATCGGCGTGGCCCAAGCGTCATGCGCTCCGATCTCGAGAAGTCGGCTGATCGTGTGGGCGACGACCTCTCCTGAGATGTCGTCGACATTCGTCTCGAACAACGTCACCTTCTGGCCTTGACTCTCGACAACAGCTTGCACGGGAGTCTCGCCGATCAGGACAGACACGACATTCGCTCGACCGGGACGATCACGTGAGCCGGCGCCGTATCCGACAGCGGTGGGTGTCATCGTCGGCATCGGGCCGAACGCTTCCGTGAGGGCGACCATCAAGGCAACACCAGTCGGGGTCGACAGTTCGCGGTCGTCATCGAGTCCGACGACCGGAACTCGATGGTCGGCGAGGAGATGGGCGACTGCGGGAGCCGGATTCGGCAGAGCACCATGAGCAGCGGTGACGAGACCGTGGCCGACTGCGATCGGACTGCACGAGACGTGCTCGACTCCTAGCGATGCCATGGCTGCGCAGACTCCGACGATGTCCACGATCGCGTCGGTGCTGCCGACTTCATGGAATTCGACGTCATCCACCGAGACTCCGTGGATACACGATTCGACGATTGCGAGATGTTCGAAGACGGACAGTGATCGCTGCTTGATCGCATCGGAAATCGATGACGTCTCGATCAGGTTTCGGATATCGCGCCAGTGTCGATGATGATGCACGTCACCATGGTCATGAACGGCGACGATGGCCTGTGTGGACGAGATGCCGCACCGCTGGGTCCTCTCGAACGTCAACGCGTAATCGTCGACATCGAGGTGACCGAGCACATCGGCGATGAACAGCGGATCCGAGCCTGCATCGACGAGTGCACCGAGAACCATGTCGCCCGCAACGCCGGCACCGCAGTTGAACCACGCATGCTTCACGATCGTCGTCCCGCCGACTCGCTTCGAACGATGCGCGCAACTGCACACGCGGCCCCGTACCCATTGTCGATGCCGACCACCGTGACACCGTTGGCACAGGTCGCGTGCATGGCGAGCAGCGCCGTGACTCCATCGAGACCGGCTCCATAGCCGACGTTGGTCGGGACTGCGATCACCGGCCGACCGGACAACCCACCGATGACGCTCGCGAGGGCGCCCTCCATGCCGGCAACGACGACGATCACGTCGGCGCTCATCACATCGTCGACACGGGCCAGCAATCGATGCAGACCGGCGACTCCGACATCGGTGATACGCATTGCGGGAATGCCGTGCGAGCGAAGTGTGAGCATGCACTCGTCGACCACCGGGACGTCTGCGGTACCCGCGGAGATGACGAGAACGCGACCGGTGAACCACGGCTCGGGGGCACGCCAGAGCATGGAGCCGTTGGCGTGTTCGGCGGGACCGATTGCAGTCTCGAGGGCCCGTCGCTGATCTTCGTCGGTGCGGGTGACGAGAATCGGTCCTGTTCCATGGGTGAGCAGTTCCTGGACGATCTCGACGCACTGTTGGGGCGACTTGCCGCGTGCGTACACGGCTTCGGGAGAACCTTGACGGAGATGCCGGTGGTGGTCCACGAGCGTGTCGCCGACATCGCCGAACGGAAGGCGCTTCAATCTTTCGACGGCATCATCGGGAGTCATTGCTCCAGTCGAGACGTCTTCCATCAGCTGTCGCAGTGTGTCGACATCCACCGCTTCATCCTGTCATGTCATATGGGTCCGTGTTGCCCGTTCGGTCTGCGTAGCCTTGGCATCCATGACCTCCGACCGAAGAGACGGCCGCTCCCGTACCCCGATCAGTCGCGTCGGTTTTCTCGGTCCCTTCGGGACGTTCACCGAACAAGCGGTGAAATCTCAAACAGATCTTGCTGCATGTGAACTCCTGCCGTTTCGCACGGTTCCCGATGTCCTCGATGCCGTCGAACAAGATCACGTCGACGTGGGCGTGGTGCCGATCGAGAACTCGATCGAAGGAACAGTGAACTTCACCCAGGACGCTCTTGCCTTCGATTACGACCTCCTGATCCAACGAGAGATCGTCCTCGACATCGAGCACTGTCTCCTGGCTGCACCAGGGACGAATCTTCCCGATGTTCGCACCGTGTACTCGATTCCGGTGGCAACGGCTCAATGCCATCGCTATCTCCGCGAGCAGTTGCCAGCTGCCGAAATATTGGCTGCGAACAGTACGGCTGACGCAGCAAAGTTGGCTGGAGCCGCCACAACTGCTGGCGCCGCTGCAGTCGCGCCGCGGAACGCTGCTGGCTTGTACGGACTCGCCGTGGTCGCGAGCGACATCGCGGATCATCATGGGAATCAAACGCGTTTCGTCGTCGTCGGCAAGGATCGTGTGCCGGCACCCACTGGCCACGACATGACTGGCATCATCGTCTATCAACGCGCCGACGAACCGGGAAGTTTGATCTCGATCCTTCAGGAGTTCGCTGCTCGCCGCGTGAACATCACCAATCTCTTGTCTCGACCCACCAAGGCGGGCGGTCTCGGCGATTACTGCTTCGTCATGTATCTCGATGGACACATCGCCGATGAATTGGTTGCCGATGCCCTGCGCGCCCTCCATGCCAAGCAGGGAGGAGTCAAGTTCCTCGGCTCGTACCCGGCGCACGGAGCGCACTCGCATTCCACTCGCGAACACGCCGATGTCCGATGGCAGATGGCAGACGACTGGATCGACGAGATCAGATCATCGATCGACTGAGATCGAAGGCGACACGGCCAAGAAGTCGGGAAGACGAAAACCGACATAGTGTGCTGCCATGACGGCAACACCTTCGGTAGCAGTAGTGACTGGTGCAAATTCGGGTATCGGTCGAGCAACGGCGATTCATCTCGCAGCCAATGGCTATCGAGTCTTCGGCACTGCACGTGATGTCGGCAAAGCGGCGAAAGCCAACTCGATGGCTGCTGATGCCGGAGTGCAGATCGAGTGGGTCGAACTCGATATCGCTGATTCGGACAG
>JBDLRO010000315.1:0-2657 GCA_039800025.1 Actinomycetota bacterium
TGGGAGATTCCCAGAGCTGGGTTCTCGCCTCCGGTCTCGACGACTGGGAAGTGGAGCGAGGTGTGCAGGTCGTGCCGAGTCCGGGCGTGGGCTGCGGCATCGGAGAGAACACGCCGATCGAGTACCTCGGGATCGAACAAGACGCCCGTCCTGGTTGCAGTCAATGGCGTGTCACTCTCCCCGAGATCGCGGCGAAGTTCCGTCCGAATGTGATCATCGTCGTCGGCGGTGCCGCCGATCTCTCCAACCGCAGGATCGGAGGCTCGAGTACGTGGAGTCACATCGGTCAGCCTCCCTACGACGAGTGGCTGCTCGATCAGTTCGCGGCTTTCGTCGACGCCATTCATGTCGAAGGCGAACGCATCCTCTGGTTCTCTTCACCCGACATCGACCCTCGATACGTCGCAGGCCAAACCGGAACGCCGCCTTTCGATGAGGCGGATCCCGACAGGACGCGTCGCTACAACGAACTCATCGAGCAGTTCGCTGCAGATGACCCGCGAGTCGAGTTCGTCGATTTTGCGGCTGCAGTGAGCGCCCATCCTGGCGGCCAATTCGAATCCAAGATGCGTCCTGACGGTGCTCACATCGATCTCGCCCATGCGCCCGAACTCGTCGAATGGATCGATCGGGCGCTGCGGAAAGCGATGAAGGACGACCCGTGAAGTCTCTCGACGGAAGTCTTCTCGAAAACACGGTTCGACGCTGCCGACATTCGGCGGGTTTCCGTGCGGTGCTCGGATGGGTCGTCGTGTATCTCGCCGTCGTCGCCTCGGGTCAGCGGTTCGATACTCGCTATCTCGATTTCGGCTGGCAGCTCATCCCATGGGATGTCCTGTCGAGCGACCCCTTCTCGAGTGTCTGGTATCTGCACATCCAACCCCCTTTGTGGAATCTGATCCTGGGGGTGTCGGCGTGGATGTCGCCATTCGGGGATGCGATCACGTTGCAGTCGGTGATGTTCGCGTTCGGAGTGCTCGCAGCGGCTTCATCTGCAGTTCTTGCGCGGAACCTGGGTCTCTCTCGACGTGCGAGCGTGATCGTGGCACTCGTTGCAACAGTTCATCCCGAAGTACTGAAGGGAGCGTTCGAGCCGACGTACGAACTGCCGGTCGCAGCACTGCTCGTCACCGTTCTGGCTGTCGTGTCGGGGCTCCGAAACAGCGAACATCGCATCCATCGACAATTGATTCCGCTGGCCGTCCTCGTCACCGTCGTGTCGATGACCCGCAGCCTGTACCACCCGATCTGGGCATTGATCGTCCTCGCATGTGCCCTGTGGTTCGTCCGGTCGCGTATCTCACGTCGGACAGTCATCGTGACCGCGATGATTCCCGTGCTCGTCATGGGCGGGTGGATGTCGAAGAACCAGATCCTCTTCGGTCAGGCAAACCTTTCGAGCTGGTTCGGAATGAATCTTCAACGTGCAGTCATACCCGTCCTCGACTTGAAGGACCTGGAGTCGATGAGGGAACGAGGGGAAGTCTCGGACATCGCGATGATCGGACCTTTTGGCAAATACGAGCTTTACGAGGACGTGGTCGCGCCGTGCGTGCCTTCGCGGTCGCATCGAGCTCTGAGCGAACCGATGCGCACGACCGACCAATGGAGTCCGAATTTCAATTACGAGTGCTTCCTGCCGATCTTCGAACGAGCCGGCCGAGACGCCTGGGCAGTGATCAGAGAGCATCCCGATGTTTGGCTCGAAGGCCGATTGTGGTCGTTGCGTTCGACCGCCTCGGTGGCGATCACTCCAGCCGAGAGTTCGTCGGCCGTCATGCGCGGCCTGGATCGGATCTACTCATGGGCGCGTGTCGACTACCGCGGTGTGCTGTCGACTCGCGGGTGGGGTACGCCGATCTACGGGCAGTTGACAGCGCCGGTCGACTTCGGGCTGATCTTGATTCCGTTGTACGGCTTGGTCACGATCGCGGGTCTGTGGCCGATCGTGCGGGTCATCCGGCGTCGGCCGCTGAGTTCGACTGCGCTGGTGTACCTGATCGGATCATCGACAGTGGTGTTCACCGTTTTCGTCGGTGCGATTGCGGAGCTCGGCGAACAGGCTCGTTTTCGCACGATGACTGATCCGGTGGCGGTTGTGCTGGCTGCGGGAGCGATCTCAGCCGTCATTCGTCGCAGGCGCGGTCCGTCGGCAGATAGACCGTCGCACGATCCTGTGTGACTTTGCGCAACGCGCCGAGATCGGTCAGATCGTCGAGCGCTTCGCGGTTGACTGTCGAGAAGGTGGCGTCATTGCTGATGACGATCGCTCCCTGCGCGACGAGGAGGGGACAGGGGATGCGCTGGTAGATCTCGACATCGTCGACGACTTCACCGGTCAGTGGTTTCACCGGCATCGGCGTGTAGGCGGCTGGGAGACCAGTGTCCCAGTGGACGCCGTCGGCATCATTGGAGATGACGACAGCGATGTCGAGGTCGACCACACTCTGTGAGAGTTCGATCGGGCGCTCGGCGTCGCTGAACCGTTCCAACGCGTTCCATGGCCGCACCCCTGCGATTCCCCAGACGATGAGGACGCAAGCGAAAGCGCCGATCCCTGTCATTCTCGTTTTCGTCGTGAGGCTCGATCTCGTCGTGAGGGTTGAGTTTCCCTTGTTGGACGTCCTCGTGAACGAAGACTCGTCGGTGGTGAGCCG
>JBDLRO010000316.1:0-6651 GCA_039800025.1 Actinomycetota bacterium
CAGATCGGCGAATGCGCATGCACCCGGCTCCGTCGTGACCCCACTGTCACCGTGGCCCGGCCAATCGACCGCGTAGACGGTCGCATGCTTGGCGAGGGAATCGATCACGCCGTCGAAATCACGATGACTTCCGCCGTTTGCGTGCAGAAGCACGACTGGAGGTCCGGACCCAGTGGAGTGGACGGCAACATCTCCGAACTTGATTACGTCGAACTGCATGGTGCCAAAGTACATGACCAAACGGTCATGTATGAATCCGACCGGGTGCCGTGCAGAATCCCGCAAGGTCGCGCAGACCAAACGAGGCATACAGCGAGTTGGCTGCACGACGCACTGGTGGGTGTTCATCGGCCCGGATCTGCTGCAATATGACGAGGTGTGGGCGGTTGCGGGGGTCGCGAGGTGTTCGGGATCGAGCCGCACAAGTTGGTCGAGGCCAGCGGGGCCGTCGTCACCGATTTGAAAGGAGGGCGATGCTTCATAATCTGGTCGCGTGTTTGGTGTCGTTATCGACTGCGAAGATCCCGGCCGCCTTGCCAGTTTCTGGCAATCACTTGTTGGGGGAGTGATTGATTCTCGAACGGATTCCCCTGACTGGAAGCAAATCCGAATAGCAGTTGGTCTTGAATACCTTGCATTCCAGCGCGTGCCGGAGCGGAAGGGTGGGAAGAATCGAATCCATCTCGATTACCTTGTCGACGATCTCGACAAAGCAATTCGCCATGCGATCGAGCTTGGTGCGACAACTGAGGGAAGCACATACCAAGAGTTGACCAACCGTTTCCAAGTCATGCACGATCCTGAAGACAACGAGTTCTGTTTGGTACAACAACTGAACCAAGGAGCAGAAAGCTTCACCTGAGTTTCCAATGTCAACAGCGGCGTGCCGCTCTTTGGTCACAAGACGCACCTGCGCGTGTTCATCGATCCGGATCTGCCGTAGCACGACTCAGATCGTGGACGCGTGTGAGTTGCAGCGTCAGCCGTGACGTGTTCGGCATCGAACTGTACGAGTTGGTGCAAGGCAGCGGCGGAGTCATCATCGACTCGAAGCCTGCCTGATCATTTTCAATCCTCCGGGTAGATGATGAGGGTGTAGCCATCCGGATCGGTATGCACCGAAGCTCCCATCGCTTGCCAATAGGGATTCGGATGTCTCTTTTGCAGATGGCCAGCCAGAATCAATCGTTTGATGACTTCGTCCGCCAAGTCCCTGTGCAAGTACAACGCGATGATGTCTTCATCGGTTGGTGTTGGGAGAGGAAGTCCGGAGGAGTGATGTGTCACCTCGAGTTCCCATTGACCATACGCATTGCCGAGGATCGCCCCGCCATAGCCTTCATGATCCGAAAATCGCGACAGGAGCTCGAAGCCGACGACTTGAGCCCAGAAGGTGATCGATCGCTCGATGTCCTTCGTGGGACGCGCCACGCGCATCCTTGTAGCCGCCGGTTTTGAAACTAGATGATCGCCACACGGTGTGAGCACGATCTCTGGAAAGGACTCCAACACGGCTTCGTCGATCGTTCGTTGCGCGTCGTCTGCATCGAATACTCCTGTTCTCGCTTCGTCGCCTGGCAATTGGGTGAATGAGTACCAGAGACCATCATTTCCAACATGAAGTCGTGACCGTGGAGATCCGCCTTCATTGAGCGCCTTGTTGAGAACCGACCATGCCTCTTTGAAGCGTTCCTCGTGTCCTGGCCGCAAGCGCCATCGGTGCAGCACGATGAACCCTGGATTGTCCACGTCGTGAGATTAGGAGAAGCTCGTATCCAACGAACGAAATGAGCAGTCGGACTGCTGCGGACTGTGAGAAGAACGGATTCCCAGGCCGAAGACGGCGCGCCCCATTCGGCTTCAAGACACATCTACGTGTGCTCATCGTTAACGTGTACCCATCATTCCGGACCTGTTGAAGTACGACGAGTCGTCGAACGGACTCGGCCTGTACCCGGGGTCACGATGTCGTTGGGATCGAACTGAATGGTCTAGTGGAGGCAAGTGGCGGCGTGGCCACTCCCTTGAATCGCACCGGGTCAACGTGGGCTGCCTTCAGCACCGCCGATGATCGACAGGGCCGTTGCGATCGTGAGGTCGACTGCTGCGGCCCGCTTCTGCCCTTTCGGTTGACGGAGGATCACCTCGTGTACTGCTGCGTCGATCGTTGCCACCACCATGCGAGAGATGAGCATTCGCTCGTGATGTTCATTAATTCGGTTCCACAACAACTTCTCCGTCGAGTCAACAAGTCGGGATTTCGCTCGATCGAGCTCGGTGTTGATCTCGGGCGTGCGCGGTGCTTCGTGCATGACGAAAAGGTGGAGACGGTCGAGTTCATGTTGCTCTACCAGGAAGTTCACGACATTGCGAAGAATCACTTCGAGTTCGACGCCGGGGCTCGATTTGCTCAGCAGGTCTGAAAGCCCAGCTGTGGTCGATTCGATGTGTCGCCGGGTGAGGGCAACGAGCAGCGCGTCTTTGTTCGGGAAGTACTGATACAGCGACCCGACCGAGACTCCGGCTTCGTCGGCGATGTCGTTGGTCGTCGTTCCCGAGTATCCGCACTCGTGGAAAATGCGAGTAGCTGCATCCAGCAGCCGATCGACGGTGCGTCGCGAGCGTTCCTGGCTGGGTGCTTTCCGGGCGTCGGTACGTGCGTCGGGCATGGGATGAGTCTGGAAAATGCGAGTGGAAAAATCCGAGGAATGTTCGCATTCTAGATACATGGCAAGCATCGACCGTTCAACGCTTCTCGAGGCCCCAGCCGATGTCGTCTGGGGACACGTGAAGACGCCTGCAGCTTTCCGAAAGGTGACACGCGGGCTCCTTTCCATGCCATGCATTCGTCAGCGAGCTGATGAGTGGTGCGAAGGCGAAAACGTCATCGGCTGGGTGTTCCTGTTCGGGTTCCTTCCTTTCTCGCGCCATCATCTGCACATTGCTCGGATCGACGATTCGGCGCGCACCCTGAGCAGCCGTGAGTTCGGCGGACTGATCAGGACGTGGAACCATGACATCGAAGTCGAGCCGATCGATGCGCTGAGCTGTCGCTATCGAGATCGAATCGAGATCGAAGCTCGAATCATGGCGCCGGTGATCGTGCTGTATGCCCGCTGGTTTTACCGAATGCGGCAGCGCCGTTGGCGTGCCCTAGCGAATGGAACGACATCGTGAGCAAAATGTCCGAGGAAATTCGCAATCGAATCAACTCGAATCTTGTCGAAGCCAAGATCCTGCAGGCTCGAGGGGAATGGTCTCGATGCTGGCGGCTTCTGGAGGACGCACACGTACTCAGTCAGCCGTGGGCATGGGCGCACACTCGTGTGCACGCCGCCATGCTTTCTGCCGGATGGCGATCGAGAGACGTCCGGGAAGTGCGCGGTCAACTCGTTCGTCTGCTCGTCGGAGGGCCAGCGTCGGCGGTAGGTCGTTACCCAGTCGGCAACACCGGTCGAGCAGGAATGCCAGCGACTCTGCCCATGCCCATACGAGCGGATCTGGCTGGAATGCTGACGAGGGCCGGTCAACCAGCTACCTAGCAAACGCGGATCGAAGATCTGCCGAACTCACCGTGGTTCGTGGAGCCTCGCACGTTTGCCCAGGCGACGTTTCCTTCGGTTTCGCTCGGCGGAACGCATTCGCTCGGGGAAACGCAATGGTGTGCCCGTGTGCGATGGCTGTCCCGAGAGGCCATTCGACATCGAAGGCTCCCTCACGCAGGCAAGCTGGATGTTCTCAGAGAAACGCCCCACCACCTATATTTAATTTGACGGACCAATTTTTTATAGAATATTCTGGTTCCATGTTCAAAAAACTGAAAGTTCAGGCTGTGCTCGGTGTTGTCGCAGGATCTTTGGCCATCGGAGCGCCTTCCGTATCGGCGGAGACCGAAATCGATCTCTCGGACGATTCGGAATGCCTTCCTTGGGCTCGCGACGAGCCGGACGGCGAACCGTCGGCCGATTTGGGCCACTGGCTTTTTTGGAAGTCACCGGGCTCATCGAACCCCTTTGAGAGCCTGAGTTATACAACCACGGGCGAGCAGTTCATCCTGGCCTTTACAACCCTTGCGGGGAGCGAGATCTATTTCGACTCCTATCTCTGGGCCGACCCCCTCTGCGGAACTACTCAGACAACCGAGATGTCGGTTCCTTTTGTGGCGTGTTTGAATTTGACCAACGTGGGATCCGATCCTGCAACCGACTATTTCACCGGATACGCTGCGCCCGGGGGCATGAACCAGGCCATTCGAACAGACGATCCTCGATTCATCATCTGGCCCAACAACTTCAACAACACCTACTTTGAGGCCAACGACGGTGCGACAACGGATCGCAGTTTTACGGGCCTTCTTACGCTCACCTTGCTCAACGGGAGAGACCTGGACGACTTGTCGAACGAATATCTCTGCAACTGGGTTGGTGGGGATGAGAGCGTTGGTGGGGGCAAGGGCTGCTCTGGCCCGTACGGCAACTTCTGCTACTACTACGAATATCTCGTTCAGCGCGTAGAAGAATCCGAGGGTTTGCCCGACACACTCTGATCTCGTCCGACACCTGCGGGTATGCATCGATCGGAATCTCTGCAGTACCGCCAGATTCTCGAGACGGTGCGAGCTGATGCTCGGCGGTTGCGTCTGATGCAATGGTGACGTCAGATCGTTTCACTTGTCGACGAGTACTGACGGCCGCAAGATGGTCGTATGGCTGTGAAAAGAATTTCCGGGCTGAATGACACCAGGCTGTCTGCGATACTGGACGAACTCGACGCTCAGGCAGAAGCTCATGACGCAGTCGTGATCCCGGATGTCTTGGTCGCAGCGGGCGAGCGTGGCGCATCGACAGACGGCGAGATGGCGGACCTGCTCGCGGGCGTCGTCATGCCGATACACCCGAACGGGGGACGACTTCTCCATCTCCTTGCGATGTCTCGACCGCCAGGGCGAATCGTCGAGTTCGGCACGTCTCACGGTTTGTCGACGCTTTATCTCGCTTCTGCCATTGGTGCCGAGGAGTTGCCGGTCATCACTACCGAGATCGAGGTCTCCAAGATCGACCTGGCACGCGCGAATTTCGAACGAGCTGGAGTCGCAGACAGGATTGATCTACGCGTCGGGGATGCTTTCGACACCCTCGCTTATGATTCCGATGGAGTTTCGCTTCTCTTCCTCGACGGATGGAAGGGTCTCTATCTGCCGCTCTTGAAGATGCTCGAGCCGCGTCTCGTGGCCGGAGCAATCGTCGTCGCCGACGACACTCTCCTACTGCCAGAACTCTGTGCGGAGTACCTGGACTACGTGCACGGGGCGACAGAGTCCTATGTTTCGGTTGGTCTGCCCATCGACGATGGCCTCGAAGTGAGTGTGTATCTCGGATGAGTGAGCGCCTTGAACGTATGCTCTCCGACGTCGTCCTTGTCGTCGGACTCGTGGTTTCCTTTCTCACACATGAAAGCGGAGTGCTGCTCCATTCTGTGGTCTCTCTTGTCTTCACCGTTCTTGTACTTCATCACGTCAAGCACAACTGGAGGGCTTACCGACGTCCGTCGCGACGCTCGGGGGCTGTGGTGAACCAGATCACGGCCGTTTCGATCGCGTTGGCAACGGTGACGGGGCTCGTGTTCTGGTGGGCGGGCGACGAAACCTCGCTCGGACATGGGCCGATCTCCGTGGCTGCAACTGTGTCAGTCGTCCCCCATGTGTGGGTTCACAGACGCAAACTGGTCCGGCTCATCCGAGGCAACTCACCAAATGGACGACGGAGGAGCACTCAGTAGGCGTGACACCATGGCGTCAATGAATTCTTCGGACATCGATCTCAATCTTCTTCGGGTTCTCGACGCCCTGCTCGATACGGGTTCGGTGGTGGGGGCCGCTGAACGACTCCATCTCTCGCCACCAGCGGTGTCCCGTTCTCTTGGCCGACTTCGCAAAGTACTCGAAGATCCCTTGTTCGTGCGCGCCGGGCGCGAACTCGTTCCGACCGAGCTCGCCAAGAGCCTTCGGGGACCAGCCCAAGTCGCATTGGGAGACGCACTCAAGGTGCTCAGTCCATCGACGTCGTCGGATCCGATCAACCTCAAGCGACGCTTCACCATCCGCGCCGATGATTCGATCATCGGCGTCATTGCGTTGCCGCTCATCGAGCGCGTACAGCTGGCAGCCCCGGGGGTCGACGTCGACTTTCTTCGAGATGAGCCCGGATACGTCGCCCAATTCCGCAATGGCGAACTCGATTTCCGTATTGGCGTCCATTTGGAAGAACACCGAGATCTGGAGTCGCAGATTCTTCTCACCGATCGCTTTGTCGCAATCGTTCACAAGGATCACCCGCAAGCCGGGCGTCGACTCACTTCTCGGCGCTTCGCGGAGGCGCATCATGTCACGGTCTCTCCAGTGGGAAAGAAGACGGGCCCGATAGATACCGCCCTTGGTGAGATCGGACTCAACCGCGCGCACATCATGACGGTCACGAGTTTCGTCGTGGCTGCCCATCTCGTTGCGACCACGGAGCTCGTGGGTTCCGTCCCGCGCACCATCGCGAAGACGATGGCAAGATCATTGCCAATTGTGTCATTGGAGATTCCGCTCTCTCTTCCGACCTTCGACGTGTTTTTGACCTGGCATGACCGGCATGGCGATGACCCAGC
>JBDLRO010000317.1:0-3046 GCA_039800025.1 Actinomycetota bacterium
CTCGCAACGTGCTCGCAGCGATCGACGAACGGTAGCCGCCGGCACAGAACACAACCGTTGGCTTGGCTGGATCGAGTTCACCGAGGCGACGGGTCAACGAGGGCAGATCGATGTGCTTCGCTCCGGCGATGGTGCCGAGCTTGAACTCACCCGGATTGCGCACGTCCACCAACTGAATGTCACGATGCAGATCATGCAGCTCACTGCGTCGTGAATCGAACTCGGGAGCCGTGAGACGAGAGGCGGACTGCACGAGATGGGGGTGCTCCACGAACACGCGCACCGGGTCGGCGAGATAGCCGACGACGGTGTCGAAACCGATGCGGGCGAGACGGATCGTGGCTTCGCGTTCTTTTCCCGGCTCAGCAACGATGACGATCGGCGTGCCAGCGGCGACGACCTCACCCGTGTATTCGGCGAAGCGCCCGCCGAGACCGACGTTGATCGACCCTTTCAGGTGGCCGACAGCGAACTCGCCATCGTCGCGGGTGTCGACGACGACAGTGCCCGCCTTCTGCGCATCGAGAACGACCTGCAGCGACATCGCCTCGAGCGGACGATCCTCGTGGAAGGTGTCTCGAGCCTTGCGGTTCGTCGTCGCTGCGAACAAGAAGTACATCGGTGCAGTCGACTGCCCTTCGGTGACGACCTCGACGAACTGATCCTGTGTCATCGGGGCGAGCGCATAGTTGGTGGTTCGCTGTTCGCCGATGGTGCTGACTGTATTGGTCGACAGGTTCTTGCCACACGCGCTGCCTGCACCGTGAGCGGGGTAGACGAGGGTGGTGTCGGGTAGCGCCAGCAACTTCGTGTGCAGCGAGTCGTACAGCATGCGACCGAGATCCTCAGCCGTGTGTCCGACGGCTGCGAGCAGGTCGGGACGTCCGACGTCGCCGATGAACAGCGTGTCTCCGGTGAACACGGCATGGGGATCCGCACCCGGATGTGTTCGCACGACGACTGACATCGACTCGGGTGTGTGACCCGGAGTCTCGAGGAATTCGAGTTCGACGCAGTGAGCTGCACCCGATGAACCCTGAGAATCTCCCAGGAGGATCTTCTCGCCATTCGACATCGCCCGGATGGGGAAGTCGGTGCGACCCTCTGCAGCCTTGCCGAAGACGATCTGAGCGCCGACCGCTTCGGCCAGCTCGAGGTGACCCGACAGGAAGTCCGCGTGGAAATGGGTCTCGATGACGTACTTGATCGTCAGACCGTGCTCCTTCGCGTCGTCGAGATAGAGCGAGATGTCTCGTTGCGGGTCGACGACGGCAGCGATGCCGGTCGAGGTGTCTCCCACGAGATATGAGGCGTGTGAGAGGCACTCCAAATAGAACTGCTGGAGGTACAGCGATGAAGTATTCGTTGTCGTGGTCATGTCGGTCACCTGGTCCTGGGAGATACGTCGTGCATGGTCAGTGTCAGGCGAGCTTCATGAACAACTTTTCGACCTCTTCGAGATCGAAACCGTTGGCTTTGGCTTGCTTGGGATTGGACAGACAATGGCTCAGTCCGGTGGCGAGCAGCTTGAAGCCCACCTGGTCGAGGGCCTTGCTCGCCGCGGAGACCTGAGCGACGACATCTCGGCACTCACGATTTTCGGCGAGCATCTGCTGGATGCCCCGAACCTGGCCCTCGATGCGACGCAGCCGCTTCGTCAAATCTTCGGTGATGTCCTCGGGTAGTTTCATGAGAGAGAATCCTTTCTCGACGCCGACGTCTCCGTTCTGAGTCGAGGAAGACGCAATTCGCTTCTCGAACTATACCCAGGGGGGTATATGAAATCAACCCCTGGGATCTCGTCGAGAACTCACGGATTCACAACGCCCCGCTCAGGCGGATCTGGGTCTCACCGAGACACTGGCCTCGTTGAAGACACGTGCCGAACAATCGGCCATCTTCACGGGCGGCACGGTCTCGGTGACGATCGTGCGGGCGATCTCCCGGAAGGCCTCTGCAGCACGACCCGTTCCCAAGAGTGACACCGGTTCACCGGAGTCGCCGCCAGCAGCAACTGCAGGTTCGATCGGCACCGAGCCGAGAAGCGGCACGCCGATCTCATCGGCGAGAGTCTGGCCTCCCCCGGAACCGAACAGCGGATACTCCTCACCGTGGTCGCAGGTGAACGAGCTCATGTTCTCGATGACTCCAGCCACACGCAGGAATGAGCGACGAGCCATGTCGGCAGCGCGAATCGCCACCTTCTGAGCGCTGATCGCAGGTGTCGTCACGATCACCATGTCGGTGCGCGGCAACATGCGCGCAAGACCCATCTGTACATCGCCCGTTCCGGGAGGCATGTCGATGAGCAGATAGTCCATCTCGCCCCATGCGACATCGTTCAGGAATTGCTCGACGGCTTTCGTGAGCATGAGACCGCGCCACATGAGGGCGGTGCCTTCATCCTCGACGAGGAAGCCGGTCGACACGACTTTGAGCAAACCCGAGCCCACACGGCGGGTGTTGGGCACGATTCTCGGGCGCTCGGTCTCGGGATCTTTCTCGGCTTCGAGCCGCTGATCGAGGCCGAGCATGCGCGGCACCGAGAAACCCCAGATGTCGGCGTCGAGAACGCCGACCGTGTATCCCTGATCGGCGATCGCCGCAGCCAAATTCACCGTCACCGAGCTCTTGCCGACGCCGCCTTTGCCCGACGCGATCGCGAGCACTCGAGTGGTGGCCGACACGGCGGTGTCGGTGGCGCGCTCCTTCGCGTTCCAGCGGGCCTTGGCCATGGTGGTCGAGCGCTCCTCACTCGTCATCTCGCCCCACTCGATCTTCACCTTGGTGACGCCGGGATGAGTGGCGACGCGCGACTCGATGTCCTTCTTGATCTGGGCCCGGAGCGGACACCCGCCGATGGTGAGTTTGACGTTGACGGTGACGAGACCGTCCTCACTCACGCTCGCGCACTGAGCCATACCGAGGTCGACGATGTCGCTGCCGAGCTCGGGGTCGATGACGGCGCGGAGCAAACTCGTGACCATCTCGACACTGGGCGGCTCGGACAACCGTGATTCGCCACGCACGTCTGAGGATGTGCCTG
>JBDLRO010000318.1:0-5897 GCA_039800025.1 Actinomycetota bacterium
TCGCAATCGCAGCAGCACTGGAACGTGCGGGGGTGGCTCCGACCGACGTCGACCACGTGATCATGGGTCAGGTGTTGATGGCCGGCCAGGGCCAAGTCCCGAGTCGTCAGGCCGCTTTCAAAGCGGGCATTCCGATGAGCGTGCCGTCGGTGAACATCAACAAGGTCTGTCTGTCGGGGATCAACTCCATCTATCTCGCCGATCAGATGATCCAGGCAGGAGATGCCGACATCGTGATTGCGGGCGGCATGGAAAGCATGACCAATGCTCCCTACCTCGCGAGCGGCGCGCGCAGCGGATTTCGCTACGGCAACACCGAACTGAAGGACGCGATCATTGCTGACGGTCTGTGGTGCGCGTTCGATGCCTGTCTCATGGGACTCGGAACAGAGCGCTACGCATCGGGCGGCATCACGCGTGAACAGCAGGACGATCTCGCGATGAAGAGCAACCGGCGAGCGGCTGATGCGATCTCGAGTGGTCGTCTCGCCGACGAGATCGTTCCCGTCTCGATCCCGCAGCGCAAGGGCGACCCGCTCGTCGTCGCCAACGACGAAGGTGTGCGCGCTGACACGACGATGGATTCGCTGGGCGGGCTGAAGCCGGCTTTCGACAAGGAGGGAACGATCACCGCCGCCAACGCTTCACAGATCAGCGATGGCGGATCGGCGTTGGTGATGATGTCGGAAAAGGCCGTGAAGGCTCGTGGAGTCACACCTCTCGGCCAGGTCGTGAGCTACGGCATGGTTGCCGGACCCGACAACGCGTCGCTGCTCACCCAGCCGAGCCGGGCGATTCTCAAGGCTCTCGACAAGGCCAATCTGAAGGTGTCCGATATGAAGCTCTTCGAACTCAACGAGGCTTTCGCCGCTGTCGGTATCGCTTCGATGAAGGATCTCGGAATCAGCGACGACATCGTCAATGTCAACGGCGGTGCAATCGCGCTCGGCCACCCGATCGGCATGAGCGGCAACCGGCTCGCCCTGACGCTTCTCCACGAATTGCGTCGACGCGGCGGGGGCATGGGTGCAGCTGCACTGTGCGGCGGCGGCGGTCAGGGTGACGCCCTGATCGTGCGAACCGTCTGATTCGTCGTTCGTGGGTTCTTCGACTCTTCGGAGTCGAAGAACTCAATCGTCGATCGTTCGCCGGCCGCTGAGAGCGCGCCCGAGAGTCAATTCGTCCGCATATTCGAGATCGCCACCGACTGGGAGACCGGAAGCCGGGCGTGTGACCGTGATGTCGAACGGCTTCAACAGCCGACTGAGATACGAGGCAGTGACTTCGCCTTCGGTATTGGGATTCGTGCACACGATCACCTCGGTGATCTCCTCCACGGACAGCCGCGTGATCAACTCACGGATCTTCAACTGCTCGGGGCCGATTCCTTCGATTGGATTCATGACGCCGAGAAGGACGTGGTACCTCCCGCGGAACTCTCCGGTTCGTTCGAGAGCAATGATGTCTCGACTCTCCTCGACGACGCAGATCACGCTGGCATCGCGACGCGGATCCGCACAGATCGGACAGAGATCGCCTTCTGCGAAGTTGAAGCAGATGGAACAGAATCGAACGCGTTCCTTCGCATCGAGAATCGCCGACGCGAGACGCCGGACATCCTCTGTCGGCAATTTGAGCAGATGGAACGCGATGCGCTGAGCGGACTTCGGACCGATACCGGGAAGTCGTCCGAGCTGGTCGATCAGCGTTTGAACTGGAACCGTGTAACTGCCAGCCACGAACTACAAGTCCTCGCTGATGATCTGGGAGCCCGGGAACATCGCCGTGAGTTGATCCGTCACCGCTTCTGTCGACACGGTCGGCAACGACTTGACCTCGTCGATGTCGATGAACTCGTCATCGCCTTCGGATTCGACACCGGCGGGCGCAGGCGCCGACTGACGCACTGGGCGCGAATCGTCGCCGCGCACCTCGACCTCGATCGTGCATCGTCCTCCCGCAACCTTGTGAATCGCCGACGTCAGATCCTTGAGATACGTCCGCACTCGTTCTGCCGATGGCTGATTGTCGACCATCAACACCACGATGCCGTCGCGCGTCGTGGGCTTGGCCATTTGAGCAACCGCACGGCGCATTCCGGTGAGGGAGCCGACGACGTCGGTGATCCACTTGTCGACGACCACATCCGGATTGCCAGAACCCGCAGGAGCGGGCGCATCGACGACCGGAGCAGGAGCGTCAGCAGGCGGAGCCTCTTTCGATTCCTGTTCGGCCTGCTTCGGTGCATCTCGGCGCGCGGGTGCCGAATCCCCAGTGACTCGACCACCGAGCACAGCCCGACCGGTCGTCGGATCCTTCGGTGCGGGAGCGAGAACTGGACGATCCTCGAGAGCCTTTTCCAGCCTCTCGACACGTGCGAGCAGAGATTCGATTCCCATTTGAAGTTCACGATGGACGAGCCTGACGAGCGCGACTTCGAGAAGTACGCGGGCATCGGGCGCGTTGCGCATATCGAGCACCGTCGAACCGAGCGTCTCGATGATCTTGACGATGCGCGGAGTGCCGAGACGGTTCGCCTGATCGACGAGCGTGTCACGTCGACCCGGGACGACATCGAGAACATCGGGTGCCATGAGCACCAGGAAGCAGTCGCGCATGTGCCGGATGAGATCCTCTGCGATCGTGCGCGGATCGAGGCCGAAGTCGACGCTGCGCGCCACTGATGCCAGAAGCGCTCCTGCTTCGTAGTCGATCATCGCCTCGACGAATTCGTCGACGGGAGTCGTCTCGTCGACCACGCCGCCCATTGCCGCCACGAGCTCGAGAGCAGACAGCGTGTCTCGAGCCGAACCAGCTCCCTGGCGGAGAACGGCTTCGATCGCTTCGTCGCCGAGTTCGATGCCGGCATCGGCAATGACGAAGCGAACGTACGAGTCGAGATCTGCCATCGACAGCAAGTGGAACTGCAGATGCTGGGTCCGACTTCGAATCGTGTCGAAAACCTTTTCGGGATCCGTCGTGGCAAGGACGAAAACCACGTGGGAAGGCGGCTCCTCCAATGTCTTCAGCAGTGCCGAGGCCGCGTCCTTGCTGAGCTGGTGAACTTCGTCGAGGATGTAGACCTTGTGACGTCCCGGCGAGACGAGATTCGCCGAGGCAATGATGTCGCGCATCCTGTCGATGCCGCGGTTGCTCGCCGCATCCAGTTCGACGACGTCGAAACTGCTCCCTTCCTGGATGGACGTGCAGGACTCGCACACACAGCACGGTTCGCCGTCTTTCGGGGCAGAGCAATTGAGTGCCTTGGCGAGAATGCGCGCGGCCGAGGTCTTTCCCGTACCGCGCGGTCCTGAGAACAAATACGCCTGACCCTCGTGACCGCTGGCAACGGCATTGCGCAACGCCCTGACCACGTGCTCCTGACCGCGTATCTGCGAAAAAGACTGTGGCCGGTAGCGGCGATACAGGGACTGCGTGGCCATCGGTCAAGACTGTAGTGGTGGGGTGCTTCTTGCGTGGTCGCCATTCCCCGATATGCGCAGGTCATCACAAGTACCGTGGAGACGAGCCATGGCAGTCCCCCGACTCATCTCAACGCCCGTGAGGCGCCGTGTGCGAGTTCGTTCGCGCACATCATCGGTCCTGCGCCGCCTGCTCTTCGTCATTGCGGCTCTCGGAGCGTTGTCGATCGGATCGATGCCGGGCACAGCCTCGGCCCAAACCACCCTGACATCGTCGGATCCGGCCAACGGTGCAGAGCTGATCACGTCTCCGACCCAGATCACTGCCACGTTCAGCGCAGCCGTTCCGAACAACGCCGTGATGACGATGGCCTGCAACAGCGTGGCGACGCCACTCGGCACGGTGACGATCGGCACCGACGGCGTCTCGCTGATCGCTCCCGTGACGAGCGTTCTCCCGGTCGGCACGTGCACCGTGTCGTTCTCGATTCCCGAAACCGACGGGAAGGTGACGTTCGGATCGTTCTCATTCGAGGTGCTCGACCCCACCGAAGCGGGATCCGGCGGCTCGAGCGGCACGAACCCGACCCCGACCTCCGACGGTCCACCCGTTGGCGGACCTCTCGGACTCGCCCGAGTCATCTCTTATGCAGCACTTGCTGCGATCTTCGGCGGAGCGATCCTGGTTCTGCTCTATTGGCCAGAGGGCATCGATTACGACGAGACCCGGAGCTATTTCAAGATGGCATGGGTGCTCGCCATGGTGAGCACCTACTTCTCGGCTGTCTTGCGTGCTGCACAAGTCTCGGGAGATTCGATCACATCGAAGATCAGCCCCTTCGGATGGGGTGACCTCTTCGACAACGTCAGCGACATCACCCTCGTCCTGCGGGTTCTTCTGGTCGGTGCGAGTTTCATCGCCGCTTTTCGACCCGAAGGACTTCTCGATCCCCAAACCCAGGCGACATCGATCGCATTTCCCACTCTCGCGGTTCTGACCCTCGCATTCACCCGCATCTACGAGAGCATCTCGATCATCGGCATCATTGCAGGACTGATCCATGCAGTTGCGGTCTCGGTCTGGCTCGGCGGTCTGCTCTTGTTGGTGCGCACGGTTCTGATCGGTCCGGGAGACCAGGACCTCGTCCACGCCGTTCGGGGTTTCAGCCGCATCTCCGGCCCTGCAATCGTTCTTGCGATCGTCTCCGGCTTCATCCAACTGCTCCATCTCGACGGCGGAACGCTTCTGTCGAGCCGACACGGGCGATTGATCCTGTTCAAGGCTTGCGGTGTCGTGGCGATGTTCTACATCGGAGGCGCAACACGCCAGTACATCTCCCGCAATCTGACACGCCGTCGGCAATTGACGGCGAAGGCAGCGACCAAACTCCGCAGTGCGGTCACCACTGAACTGCTCGTCGGCATCTTCGTCCTCGTCGTCACGGCCTGGAGCGTCGCGACCATACCGGCGAACGTCTCACCGCCGGGATCCGATCGCCTGTCGTACGCGTTCGTCGGCGACCGATCGGGTGGTGTCTTCGACGTTCAAGTGCGCATGACGCCGGCCAAGGTCGGATTCAACGCAGTCCGCATCGACGTCTTCACGCCTGAAGCGGGTCTGACCGATCTCACAGTCGAATTCACGCCGCCGACGCCGAACTCCGCGAGCGTCACGCTCAGCGTTCCTCTCGGCGGCAAGGGCGGGGCATTGCTTCCCCTCGCCGAGGGTATCCCTCTCGGCGAACCCGGCCTGTGGACGGTCCGGGTCTCTGGCAATGGACCCGACGGTCCTCTGCCGTCGGTGACATACACGGTGAACGTCACCGATGACGGTCTGACGTCTCTCGTCGACCCGACAGGTTCGACAGGTTCGACGACGATTCCCTCCGTTGTGGATCCGTCGGCGACGACCTTGCCGACGGGACCGGCAGTGACCTCAGGTGGCCCGCAGACATCGATCGTGACCCTGGCGCCATCCTGAGTGAGAAGATCGAGCCGAACCAGGCTCGATCGTTCCGATGTCGACCCGGCACCGATCAGGACTCCCCGAATGTCGGCGGGTAGCGTTCCAGGGGTGACAAGCGCGAACCCCATGCAGGACAAAATCGCCGATCTCCGCGACCGCAAGGACCAGGCTCTCAATGCCGGATCACCCCGCGCCGTCGAACGTCAGCACGAGAAGGGCAAAATGCTCGCTCGCGAGCGCATCGAGTACCTCCTCGACCCGGGCTCCTTCCAAGAACTCGACATGCTCGCTCGTCACCGAGCTCACGCAGCCGGACTCGAGGAGCGTCCGTACACCGACGGCGTCATCACCGGTTGGGGCACGATCGAAGGCCGAAAAGTGTTCGTCTTCTCCCAGGACTTCACCGTGTTCGGCGGCGCCCTCGGCGAAGTGTTCGCCGAGAAGATCCACAAGCTCATGGACATGGCGTTGCGAGTCGGCGCTCCGGTGATCGGCCTCAACGACGGCGC
>JBDLRO010000319.1:0-3204 GCA_039800025.1 Actinomycetota bacterium
ATTCTCTTCGCGGGAAGTGACGTTCTTCTTCTCGACGAGCCGACGAACCACCTCGACATCGATGCCAAGACGTGGCTGCTGCAGTTCCTCAGGCAGTACCGCGGGGCATTGCTGGTGATCAGCCACGACCTCGAACTCCTGGACGAAGCGATCACTCGAGTTCTCCATCTCGACCGAGACGGCGAAGATGCGACTGGGCACATCGTCGAATACCGCGGAACGTTCAGCCAATATCGAAAGGCTCGTCTCGAGGACGAGAAGCGACTCGCCAAGAAGGCCGTGATGCAGCAGAAGGAGATCGATCGACTCCAGACCGTCGTCGATCGGTTCGGGGCCAAGGCAACGAAAGCCTCGATGGCTCACAGCATCGAAAAGCGCATCGACCGACTCCAGGAGTCGAAGGTTCAGGCGCCGACATCCGGCCGTCGGATCACTGTGCGCTTTCCCGATCCGCCGCCATGTGGGGAAACTGCAATGTCGGCTGCGCACCTCTGCAAGGGGTACGGAGGGCCACCAGTCTTCGAGGACGTGTCGTTCGACATCGGACGAGGAGAGCGACTGCTGGTCCTCGGGCTCAACGGAGCAGGAAAGACGAGTTTGCTCCGAATCCTCGCTGGTGAGACCCGAGCCGATCTCGGGGACTTCTCTCCCGGACACCAGGTCCAGATCGGTTATTACGCGCAGGAGCACGACAATCTCGAAACGGAACGTTCACTCCTCGACAACATGCGACGCAGCATTCCGCCGAGGAGCGAATTGACCGAGACCAACCTGCGCGCATTGCTCGGAATGTTCGGTCTGTCGGGGGACAAGGTGCATCAGCCTTCCGGAACGCTCTCGGGAGGAGAGAAGACCAAACTTGCTCTTGCGATGCTGATGGTCGGTCGCAACAACCTCCTGCTGCTCGACGAACCGACGAACAACCTCGATCCGCCCAGTCGAGACGCAGTCGCCGATGCTCTGTCGACCTGGAAGGGCACGATCATCTTCGTCAGTCACGACACCGAATTCGTCGAGAAACTGGAGCCGACCAAGGTTCTTCTCATGCCGGACGGTCAGGTTGACTATTTCGGGTCCGAGTGGCTGGACCTCGTCACCCTGGCTTGAAGCTTCTCGTTTCTCGAATGATCGCGTCGCCCGTCGAGCCGATTACGGTTCGTCCATGCGCATTGGAATCTTCAGCGGTACATCGAACGACGGAACCATCGAAGCGATGGTCGCCGAGGCCAAGGCTGCCGAGGCTCAGGGTTTCGCCAGTTTCTGGCTTCCCCAGATCTTCGGCCACGATGCCCTCACGGCACTTGCAATCATCGGACGTGAAGTTCCGCGAATCGAGCTCGGCACGAGTGTCGTTCCGACGTATCCGCGCCATCCGATGATGATGGCTCAACAGGCTCTGACGGTGAACGCGGCTTCGAACGGGCGGCTGTGCCTCGGGATCGGTCTCAGCCACAAGATGGTCGTCGAGGCGATGTGGGGGATGAGTTTCGACAAGCCGGTACGACACATGCGCGAGTATCTCGAAGTCATGATGCCGCTTCTCGAGGGACGGCCGGTTGCACATGCAGGCGAAGAGTTCCAAGTCAACGGTGCAGTTGCGGTGCCAGGCGGATCTCGCCCCGGGGTGGTCATAGCAGCTCTCGGCGAGCAGATGTTGAAGGTCACTGCAGCCCTTGCCGATGGAACGCTGACATGGTGCACGGGCCCCCAGACCTTGGCCAGTCACACCATCCCGACGCTCCAGGCTGCAGCCGATGCCACTGGTCGTGATGCAACGCGGGTCATCGCAGCACTTCCCGTCTGTGTCACCAAGGACACGGCGGCTGCCCACGAACGGGCAGCGAAGGTCTTCGTCGTCTACGGGCAACTTCCGAGTTATCGGGCGATGCTGGATCGCGAGGGAGTCGCCGGGCCGGCGGACATCGCAATCGTCGGTTCGACACAAGAGGTGTGCGATCGCATCGGAGCGCTCCAGGAGATCGGCGTCACCGATTTCGCTGCAGTGGAATTCGGCGGAACACCGGAGGAAATTGCCGAGACACGCGCAGCAGTTGCCTCGATGATCGACTGATCGGTCGGGAGGCACGTTCGTGTCGCTGAGAGTGGACGTCGACGATCGCGTGGCTCGCATCGAGTTCGATGCTCCGCCGATCAATCTTTTCACCATCGAATTGTTCGTCGAGACCGCAAGTGTCATCGAGCGCCTCGCATCCGATGACCAGGTCGGAGCCGTTGTGCTGTCCTCGGCCGTTCCGGACTTCTTCATCGCCCATTTCGATGTGGAGGCGATTCTCTCGTTCCCATTGCATCAGCCTCCACCTACGGAACTGAACCTCTTCCACCGGATGTGCGAAACCCTGCGCACGATGCCCAAAGCGACGATCGCGGTCATCGAGGGTCGTGTGGGCGGTGGCGGCAGTGAGTTGGCGCTCAGTTGTGACATGCGATTCGCGACTCACGAGACCGAATCCCATCGAGGTGCAGTGTTCAGCCAGCCCGAGGTTGGTCTCGGAATCATCCCCGGCGGGAGTGGGACGCAGCGCTTGTCGCGTTTGATTGGACGGTCTCGCGCCCTGGAAGTCGTTCTCGGGTGTGGTGACATCGATGCTCGTACGGCGTGCGACTGGGGCTGGGTCAATCGAACTTTCGACCCAGCGGAGATCAGGCCGTTCGTCGACCGCCTCGCCCGGCGCATTGCCTCATTCCCTGCCCACGCCGTTGCGGCTGCGAAGCGGGCGATCCTGCTGAGCGAAAAGAACATGCACAGCGACTTGCTCATCGAGGCAGGTGAGTTCAGTGCGACGCTCGGTCAACCGGGCACGCGTGAAGCGATGATGCGATTCTTGGAACGCGGTGGGCAGACTCTCTCGGGCGAATTGCGTCTCGAAGAACTCTTCGACGTGGATGAATGAGATCGCTAGCGTCGTGTGATTTCTCGTCTCAATGGATTGCGACGGGAGTCCCCGAGAAGGGCTTGTTGACGAGATCGAAGAAGTCGTTGCCCTTGTCATCGACGACGATGAACGCAGGGAAGTCCTGGACCTCGATCTTCCAGACTGCCTCCATGCCGAGTTCGGGGTACTCGAGAACCTCGACTTTGGTGATGCAGTCCTGAGCGAGGCGCGCAGCCGGACCGCCAATCGAGCCGAGGTAGAAGCCCCCGTGCTTCTTGCACGCATCGGTCACGACACGTGAGCGGTTTCC
>JBDLRO010000320.1:0-6670 GCA_039800025.1 Actinomycetota bacterium
TGCGCGAAGATCCCCGTAGACGTCGAGCTCCACGGGCGATAAGTCATGGGCAAAGGCCAAATTCGGCAAGCGGCGGCGTACGAGAGCGACTTCGTCATTGCGCATGCGTCGCAAGCGCCGCACGATGACGACGAAGAGCACGATCTGCCCGAGCAGAAGAAAGGCAAACACGGCGTTCACCCCCGTTGCATTCCACGCGGCATGCAAGGCGACCGCCGGCAGAAGTCCACGCAGTGTGGCCATCCTTCGAGAGCGTCCATTGCGAACCGCCTTGCCGATGGCGAGCCCTACCCAGACCGTAAAGAATGGATGCGCGAAAGGCGAGAACAGCCCCCGCAACACGAACACCAATCCGAGTTCGTCATCGGTGATTGCCTGCGAGAAGTAGATGACGTTTTCGATCATTGCGAAACCGAGGCCCACGTACCCGGCGTAGACCGCACCATCGAGCGGGGTGTCGACCTGATGTCGTCTTGCTGCCCCCAAGATTCCGAGTGCCTTCATGGTCTCTTCCACAACCGGGGCACTGACGACAAGCGCTGCGGCGGTTCCAACCGATGCAGCGGTGACCTCATTGGCTATGCCCGCAACGAGCACGGAGATCCCGCCGCCCCACAGGAACGCGTTCCACCGCATGACACGGGGTTCAGGCTCGAGCCGGTCGAGCCACACAAAAGCAGGGATCGTGTACGTCAGCGGGACAAGGGCGATCAGAAATGCAGAAGGTGTGCTCCACGCGTCGGCCCCGACCGCCAGCGCAGCCACGAAGAACCCCAGCATCAGCAAACGACGAATCCTCGGTTTCGAAGCCTCAGGCACCGACACAACCTAACAGTGCTGTTCTGCGAGGCGAGGATTGCGCTCTGGCGCAACCTGCAATGGTGTCGAAGGGGGGACTTGAACCCCCACGATCTTACGATCACTAGCCCCTCAAGCTAGCGCGTCTGCCTATTCCGCCACTTCGACGTGGTGTGTATGTCTTGGATTGGCGAACCAACCGCGGGCTTCGACTCTAGCGTCGAACTCGGCTCCGAGCCAAGGGTCAGCCGACCATCAAGAAGCCGAGTGCGAGCACCGAGATCACCCAGATCAGGGCGAAGACCAAGGTGATGCGGTTCAAGTTTCGCTCAGCTGCAGCCGAACCGAGACCAGCACCGCCGCCGCCGCCGAACATGTCGGAGAGTCCTCCGCCTTTGCCGCTGTGCATCAAGATGCCGGCGACCATGGCAACCATGGACACGACGTTCACGACCACCATGATGTACATCAGAATGTCTCGCACGGTTCGACATGCTACTGCCCCGGTTCGATCTCCGGGCATCCCCCGATGAACCCGCCAGGCGAACCTGCCCGCCAGCTGAACCTGCACATCGGATCAGCGCTCGAACTGGACCAATCGAGCGAATTCATCCGGGTCGATACTCGCCCCACCCACCAAAGCGCCATCGATGTCCGGTTGGGCCATGAGTTCGGCGACATTGCCGGCCTTGACCGACCCTCCGTATTGGATGCGCACGGCCGCTGCCGCCTCCGCTCCCCAGTCGGCTCGCACCACGTTGCGAATGGCCGCACACACTTCCTGCGCATCGGCGGCAGTAGCGGTCAGCCCGGTTCCAATCGCCCAGATCGGCTCGTAGGCAATGACCAGCGCCTCGATATCACTCTTCGAACGGCCCTTGAGCGAATCACGCACCTGACTGGAGACGCGCTCCAGCGTGATTCCCGCTTCTCGCTCTTGCTGAGTCTCCCCCACGCACACGATCGGAGTCATGCCGAACTTGATCACCGATGCAACCTTCGCGGCAACAAAGTCGTCCGTCTCGCCGAACAACTGGCGACGTTCACTGTGACCGCAGATGACGAGACGAACGCCGAGCTTCGCAAGGAACGCCGGTGACACCTCGCCTGTGAATGCACCCTTTTCTTCGGAATGACAGTTCTGCGCTCCGAGCACGAGACTGAGACCGTCACTTTCGATCAATGTCTGAACACTGCGGATGTCGGTGAATGGCGGATGCACACTCACGTCGACATCCTCGAGTGCTTCCTTGGGCAGAAGGTAGGACAACTTCTGAACGAGATGAATCGCCTCATAATGATTGAGGTTCATCTTCCAGTTGCCGCTGATCAGCGGACGACGTGAACTAGCGGGCATTCGGGGCCTCCCTCAGGGCTTTCAAACCTGGCAGATCGCCCAACTCGAGCAACTCGAGTGCGGCGCCACCACCGGTCGACACGTGGTCGACGTCGTCATCGAAACCGAACTTGGCAATTGCCGCGGCAGAGTCACCGCCTCCGACAACGGTGAATGCCTTGGTCTCGGCCATTGCCTCTGCGACGGTGCGGGTTCCGCCCGCGAAACGATCGTCTTCGAACATGCCCATCGGACCGTTCCAGAACACAGTTCGTGCGTCCATGATGATGTCGGAGAACGCAGCTGCTGAGCCGGGACCGATGTCGAATCCCTTGGCTCCGTCGGGAATGCGACGACCGAATGTCGCATAGTTGCCGTTCGCGTCGAGACCGACCATGTCCTCGGGGAGATGAATCTCCTTACCAGTGTCGAGGAGACGTCGACAGGTGTCGACGTAGTCGGGTTCGAAGAGTGAATCACCGATCGGAAAGCCCTTCGAAGCAAGGAAGGTGAAACACATCGCTCCGCCGATCACGAGTGAGTCGACGACGTTCAAGAGCGATTCCACCACGCCGAGCTTGTCGGAGATCTTCGAGCCGCCGAGGACTGCAACGAAGGGATGCTTCGGAGAATTGCGCAGTCCGAGAAGCACCTCGACTTCGCGTTCGAGGAGCCTTCCCATCGCCGAGGGCAATGTCTTCGGTGGACCGACGATCGACGCATGGGCACGGTGGACCGCGCCGAAAGCATCATCGACGTACATGTCGATGTCTCGGATCATCTCGGTCACGAAGGCCGGGTCGTTCGCCTCTTCGCCCGGATTGAACCGCAAGTTCTCTCGCACGTCGACACCAGGGGCGAGTTCGAGGAGACGCGCCCGAACCGGGTCCATCGAATACTTCGGATCCGGAGCGCCTTTCGGACGTCCGAGATGGCTCGCACACACGACATGCGCACCTCGCTCGACGAGCCACACGATGGTCGGAAGTGCAGACCTGATGCGAAAATCATCAGCGATGACACGTTCACCAGTGGAGTTGACCTCCATCGGAACGTTGAAGTCGGTTCGCACGAGGACGCGCTTTCCCGATACGTCTCCCAGATCTTCGAGTCGCGGATGTCCGCCCATGCTCATCGACACCACCGATCAGCGGCGACGCTTGGGCAGTTTCGTACCGGCGAACAACGTCATCTCGACGAGACGATTGCTGTAGCCCCACTCGTTGTCGTACCAGGCGAGCACCTTGGCCATCTTGCCCATGCTCATCGTCAGACCTGAATCGAAGATCGAACTGTGCGGATCGCCGACGATGTCACTCGACACGATCGGCTCATCGGTGTAGCGCAACACACCCTTGAGCGGTGCGCTCGACGCCGCCTTGCGGAAGGCAGCATTGATCTCCTCGACCGAAGCCGACTTCTTCAGATTCACGGTGAAGTCGACGACGGACCCTGTCGGCACGGGGACGCGCAACGACGTTCCGTCCAGCTTGCCCTTCATACTCGCCAGCACGAGGCTGGTCGCGCGCGCGGCCCCGGTACTCGTCGGCACGATGTTGATGGCAGCAGCGCGGGCTCGACGCAAGTCCTTGTGAGGCCCGTCGACGAGCGACTGGTCGCCCGTGTAGGCGTGCACGGTCTGCATCAGACCCTGATCGACGCCGAAGTTGTCATCGAGAACTTTCACGAGAGGAACGAAGCAGTTGGTGGTGCAACTCGCGTTCGAAATCACCTTGTGCGTCTTGGCGTTGAAGTCCCGGTGATTGACGCCGTAGACGAACGTTGCATCGGCGTTGTCGCATGGGGCCGAGACGATGACGAGCGGTGCCCCTCCCTCGAGGTGCTGAGCGGCGGAATCCCGCTTGGTGAAGATGCCCGTGCTCTCGATCACGACATCGACGCCAAGATCTCCCCACGGCAGAGCTTTCGGATCACGCTCGCTGAGAACTCGGATTTCCTTGCCGTCCACACTGATTCCGCTCTTGGTCGCCTTGATCGCCAACGGCAACTGACCCATCACCGAGTCGTATTTGAGGAGGTGCGCCATGGTCTCGAGAGATCCGAGGTCGTTCACCGCAACGATCTCGAGATCGGCCTTCAACTCGCGGGCGGCGCGAAAGAAGTTGCGCCCAATACGGCCGAATCCGTTGATACCCACGCGTACGGTCATGGCTGGTCCTTTCGAATGACGACAATTCCGAGAATCGTGCTCCCCCGAAACTAGTCGCAGGCGACCCAGCGGGCGGACTTCCCGCGCTCTGGTCGAACCTCAGGCGCGGGACACGTCCCGATGGTTCACCCGAACAGGCTGACCCGTCTCACGAATACGCGTCGCAATTTCCTCGGCGATCGCAACGGACCGATGTCGACCGCCGGTACAGCCGATTGCGATCGTCAGGTAACTCTTCCCCTCAGCGTTGTACCGAGGCAGGATTGCTCCGATCAGACCCGACAGCCTCTCGAGGAATTCACCGGCTTCTGGTCGATCGAGCACATAGTCACGCACCGGGGGATCGAGTCCAACGAGGGGACGCAAGACCTCGTCCCAGTGCGGATTGGGCAGAAAGCGAACATCCATGACGATGTCGGCATCCATGGGCAATCCGTATTTGTAGCCGAACGACTCGACTGCCACCTGGAGACGCTCGTGAACTTCACTATCGAATGACCCGAGTACCTTCGATTTCAACTGGTGAACGTTGAGATCGGTCGTGTCGATGACGAGGTCACAATCACCTTTCATTGGCTCGAGGAGTGATCGCTCCAATTCGATCGCCTCCAGGAGCCCGGATGCCTCTGCCGCTAGGGGATGCCGGCGCCTCGACGCTTCGTACCGCTTGACCAGTTCGCCGTTCGATGCGTCGAGATAGAGCACACGCACCCGGTGGCCGCTGCCTCTCATGTTCGCCACTTTCGGCATCAGCTCGAGATGCTGCCGTCCGGCGACGAGCGCGAGTCTCTCGATGCCCGAACCTGGAACGCTGGCCAACTCGACGATCGTGTCCACGAGCGACGTGGGCAAGTTGTCCACGACATACCAGCCAAGGTCCTCGAGGACCGCTGCTGTCGCAGAACGACCGGCACCAGACAGTCCGGTGATCACCAAGATGTCGGCCACGACCTCACACTACTGAGAGTTCGATACGACGAGCCGGCAACGAGAACTCGTGTCAGTTCCGCTTCACACTTCTCAGGTAGAGCAGCCGCGGAATCGTGGCGGCCGCTTCGTACTCGGCGGCACGAGCGAGGAAGCCTGCGGGCGGAGCAGGCTCGAGCATCCGCTCGATGAACAACCCGTTGTCGATCAACGCGTTGACGTATCGGCTGAGAGGACGGTGGATGAACGGAATGAACACGTCCTTTTCCACCTCCTCGACCGACAGGTCCTCCACCAGATACGGGCCGATCCTCCAGTACTGCTCGGGTGGATCCAGGATCTGGTCGTCGATCCAACCGCTGCCTGGTGTCTGCAACAGCGGATGATTCAAAAAGAAGCAGAACCGACCTCCGCGAACCAGAACCCGCGAGACCTCCTCAATCGCATCGTCGACGTCTTCGATGTGCTCGAACACGAGACATGCAACAACGGCATCGAATGACGCGTCGGCGAAGGGAAGACGATGGGCCGAGGCGCGGGCCACGTTCACTCCGCCGTCTCGTTCCGATGCGACGACGACCTGATTCCACGTCGGGTCGACGCCGACGACGAATTCCGAGCCCAAACTCACCGCAAGGCGGGCAACCTGCCCATCACCGCAGCCGACATCGAGAACTCGCCTCATTCCCTGGAGTTCGGCCGCTGCCAGAGGAAGAATCTGCTCGACGTACTCGGGATCAGCTCCTTCGGTGAAACCTTCGATCCACCAGGAGGCGTGGTGCTCCCACAATCCATCGCCGTCGTCTCGGGTCACGAGACGAGGCTACGGGCAACTACCGTTCGGATGTGCCCTCTCGCCTTTCGTTCTCCCTGTGGCCCTCTCCCGAACGCGAGTGGGAGGAACTCACAAGCCTCGCCCAATACGCGGACTCGGCGCAGTGGCACTGCCTCTGGTATGCCGATCACTTCATGCCCAACACCGGTGACGAAACGATCATCGACGGCAGCGTGCACGAGTGTTGGAGCGTGATCGCCGCCATCACTGCCGTCACGTCTCGGCTGCGGATCGGCTCTCTCGTCTCGCCGACGACTGTTCGCCATCCCGCAGTCCTCGCGAACACCGCAGCAACCATCGATCGCCTCGGCCACGGGCGACTCGTCCTCGGTCTCGGTGCCGGATGGCAGATCAATGAGCACCGCGCCTATGGAATCGACCTCCTCGAACCCAAGGACCGCGTCGACCGATTCGAAGAGGCCATCCAGATCGTGCGGTCGCTCCTCGACCACGAGACCACCACATTCGCGGGCAAACACTTCACGATCACGGACGCGCCATGTCAGCCTCGTCCGATTCAGAACCCGCTCCCCATCCTCGTCGGCACGGGCGGTCCGCGCATGTCTCGTATCACCGCCATGCACGCCGAAGAGTGGAACACATG
>JBDLRO010000321.1:0-4469 GCA_039800025.1 Actinomycetota bacterium
GTGACAATGACGTCGACGGAACGGTACGCCTTGTCGAAGTCGTCACTGATGAGGCGCCGAACTTTCAAGGCTTTGCCGTAGTAGGCGTCGTAGTAGCCCGCCGACAGCGCATACGTTCCGAGCATGATTCGACGCTTGACCTCGTCGCCGAAGCCTGCCTCACGAGTTGCTGCGTACATCGCATTCGTGTCCGCGGCATCGACACGCAGTCCGTAACGAACTCCGTCGTAGCGCGCGAGGTTCGAACTCGCCTCCGCTGGTGCGATCAGGTAATACGCAGTCAGCGCATACGTCATCGAGGGAAGCGAGACGTCGACGATCGTTGCACCCGCTGCACGCAATGCATCGAATGCCTCCTCGAGTCGTGCTTCGATCTCGGGGTCAGCACCTCCCGGAAGGTCGCTGATCCGACCGATCCGCAGGCCTTCGACTCCGCGGTCGAGCACGGAGACGAGATCGAGTCGACCTTGTGGGATCGAGGTCGAGTCATGTTCGTCATGTCCACTGATGATCTGCAGGACTTCGGCAGAATCTCGGACCGTCGTGGAGAACGGACCGATCTGGTCGAGGCTGCTGGCAAAAGCAACCAGACCGTAACGGCTGACAGTGCCATATGTCGGCTTCACTCCGACCACTCCACAGAGCGCGGCCGGCTGACGGATGGAACCACCGGTGTCACTTCCGAGGCTCACAGGTGCAAAACCTGCCGCGACAGCCGCCGCACTTCCGCCGCTCGACCCTCCGGAGACGCGCGTCAGGTCGTGAGGATTCAATGTCGGACCGAATGCCGAGTTCTCGGTGCTCGAGCCCATGGCGAACTCGTCGAGGTTGGTCTTCCCGACGAAGACGGCACCAGCTGCCCGAAGACGCTCGATGACTGTTGCGTCGTACGGCGGTTTCCAGCCATCGAGAATGAGCGATGAACAGGTGGTCGCAACTGCGCGGGTGCAGAGATTGTCCTTGAGTGCAATCGGCACCCCGGCAAGTGGACCAGGGTCGCGTCCGGCTGCGATTTCAGCATCGATGCGCTGCGCAGATGCCCGCGCCGTCTCAGCCGTGACCAAATTGAAGGCATGGACATCGGAATCGAAGGCCTCGATGCGACGCAAGTAGGCATCGACCACGGACACGGCCGACACCTCGCTGAACTTGACGAGTCGGGCGATTTCCGATGCGGTCGTCGGCACTCCCGACGGAACGCCGACGCACGACGGTGAATCCGGTTGCTGGTCGCTCATGTCAGGAGTCCAATCCGATGATCGGCGGCACTTGGAATCGACCATCCTGAGCGTGAGGCGCCTGAGACAGCACCTCGTCACGGTCCAGACCGGGCCGAACGACGTCGTCACGCAGAACGTTCACCAAGGGGTACGGCTGGGTCATCGGCTCGACCTCCGCGAGATCGAGAGAGTCGATGTCCGCAAAGTGATCCAACATCCCCGCCAACTGGCGGGTCATCGTGTCCACTTCTTGCGAGGACAGATCGAGGCGAGCCAATTTGGCGACTTTGCGGACCGCATCGGGGGACATTCGTTCACCATCTGTTGCAGACACCCTGACAATGCTAGGCGCACGAGAAGTGAACGACGATGGCCGATTCGGGCCACATCACCGGACGGAGCAGGCCAATTTCTGCGAGAACTCGACCCGACATCACGACGTGATCACCCGTCAACGACGAAGTGAGCCACGCGGGTTGTCTCATCGCCGGGCCGATGCGAAGTCCGGTCATCTGGCTCTCGGACATCGGCACGAATTCGACCCGATACGTCTCGTCGGTAAGGAGTCCAGGTATTCGAAGGTGGTCGGCGGCGAGCGAGCCTTCCGTCGACATCTGAGCGATGCTCACGATCGCTCGGCGTCGGTCCTTCGACACGACCCCATGGGCGAAGACCGAACTGCCTCGAACTCGGTCAATTCCCGTCTCCACATCGAGGCGGACGAAATCTCCGCCATGAAGGAGGTCCCGATAATGCTTGTAGACGTCGACGACGCGGCTCACATCGGCAAGATCACGCTCGTCGAAACCGAGGAGATCGGCTTCGATTCCCAAATGTCCGAAGAGTGCAGTCGCGCCGCGAAATGCCATCGAGTGTCGACGGCGAGTCGTATGCGACGGTGACGGTCCGATGTGACTCCCGAGAACCTGGAGGGGAAGCATCATCGATGCTCCGCGCAGGATGAATTGCCGTTCCAGCGCATCGTTGCTGTCGCTCGTCCACAGACGTTCGACGCGCTTCAAGATTTCGAAGTCGATCCTTCCGCCTCCAGAGGCACAGGACTCGAATTCGACCGAGGGGTGTCGCTCACGCAGTCGATCGAGGAGCCGATACAGCAGTCGAGCCTGCTCGTGGCTCGAGGCTTTTCCGTGTTGATTGCTCCCCTGAACGAGAGGGCGATTCATGTCCCACTTGACATACGAGATCTCATGGTTCCGTAAAAGGTCGTCGAGTCGATCAAAAAGATGCTCGAAGACATCGGGGCGGGAAAGGTCGAGAACGACCTGCTTGCGGCCGAGAACGGTTTCGTATCCGACTGTCGACAGAATCCAATCGGGGTGTGCGGCAAGGATCTCGCTGTCGGGATTGGCCATCTCGGGTTCGACCCAGATGCCGAATTCCATGCCGCGGTTCCGGACATGATCGATCAATGGTGACAAGCCATTCGGATACACGTCCGATGACACGTACCAGTCGCCGAGACCATGCGAGTCGTCACGGCGACTGCCGAACCAGCCATCGTCGAGAACGAACCTTTCCACCCCGACTTTCGCAGCGAGATCAGCGAGAGCGCACAGACGTTCGAAATCGTGGTCGAAGTACACGGCCTCCCATGTGTTGAGATGCACCGGTCGTGGCGTGTCACGATGAGGCAGCAATGCTCGAACATGATCGTGGAGGGTTTGCGAAGCTTTGTTGATCCCCTGCGAACTGTGAACCCCGACGATCGTCGGCGTCGACATTCTCTGTCCAGGGTCGACGCAGATCTCACCTGGATGGAAGAGCTCACCCATCTGCACGTACCGTCGCCCATCGACGAGTCGCTCGGCGTAAGTGACATGATTTCCGCTCCACGCACAATGAAGAGCCCACACGTCGCCATGGAATTCGGATGCTCCATCGTCCAGAAGCCAGATGAACGGAGGATGCTCGTGTGACGTACGGCCCGCTCGGTTCTCTGCGGTCCAAGCACCGGTCATCCACGCATGTCGCTCGAATTGGAATTCGCGCACCCAACGACCGGAGAAGGTTCCGATCTCCTCGACATGTCTCGGGAGCGGAACGCTCACCGACAGCGCATCGACCATGTACGGAGAGTCCCCGACATTGTCGAGCAATACCACAAGGGAAAGGACCCCGGACTGCTCGAGCTTGATCACGGTCTCGATCTCGAGCTGTGCGACGGGATCGCGCGACCGACAGGTGAGAATCTCCACCCCCAACTCTTCGGTCATATCCGCATCGACGAAGGAGAATCGTGCAGCCCAATGCCGACCTCCTCGGCGGTGTCCTTGGAGACCAGGACGGCCAGGAAACCCGTCGCCATGCATGGGAACGATGGGAACCGACCGAGTCATGTCGAGTGAGCCTGGAATCTGCACCTCGTCGTACACCCACGAAAGATCCGACGCCGTCACCTGCGCGCCCAGTGGCGCACCCCAGTGAACGATCGAGGGCACACCAGTCGACACGTCGACGATGACGTCGACCGATGCAGATCGCAGAATCTCGAATCTCCGCACGCCTGATCACTACTCCGCGTCGGGGGTCCTCGTCAATCCAGTCGAGACGCCATGAGGCTGCAGCCAGATCGTGTGCCAGGCCGGATCGAGTTGCTCGTACTTTCGCGGGCAATAATGCCGGGGTGCATTCGAATGCCGGTGATTTGCGTCATGATCCATTCACGAACAGTGCAGTGCACATCGTCGGGCATCGGCAGACTCGTCCAACCCTGACGAAGACCTCACCCACGACCGAATGCCCCTTCTGCCCTGGTGGACTCGAGGCTCCGGAGCCATACGAGACTCGATGGTTCCCCAATCGATGGCCGGCGATGCCCGATGATCGTTGCGAGGTAGTTCTCTACACGCCGGCCCACGACGCCACCTTCGTCGATCTGGGACCGAAGGGGGTGAGGAGAGTCATCGATCTGTGGACTGATCGCACCGAAGCCCTCGGCGAGCGCAACGACGTCGAATATGTGCTGGTCTTCGAAAATCGTGGCTCGGAAGTCGGCGCAACGATCTCCCATCCCCATTGCCAGATCTATGCCTACGATCACGTCCCCGTTCGCCCTCTCACGATGTTCGCCAACACATGGCAGCCCGATCCTGCTCCCGATCGACTGATCGCAAGGAACCCGTCATGGACGACTTTCGTTCCATTCGCGCCGGCATATCCCGTCTCCATCACACTTGCTCCGACGATGCGTCGGGCGAATCTTCTCGATCTCGACGATCGTGAACGGGA
>JBDLRO010000322.1:0-3894 GCA_039800025.1 Actinomycetota bacterium
GCCTGGGTGTCGTCGTAGGTGATGGCATCTGGAACGTATCCGGGGTACCCGAATCTGACGATTCTCATGTACCAGATACCGTCCCAGGAGGTCAGCACGTCGAGAATCATCGATGTGGCCGAACGAGGCGTGGACAATGATCGTGCGTGAGGATCCGGGCGCGACGTGAGTCCCCAGATCATGCGTTCTTTCAGGCGGTTGTCATCGGCCTTCATCTCGGCGGCAACGATCGCTGCGCCGAGGAAGACCGCGAGGCGCGTCACTACATAGGCAAACAGCCCATGTCGCACTGCACGTTTCCAGATCTCGGAACGGTCGAGGGCGCTCACGTCGGCCATCGTCACGACGACATCCGACCCACTAGGGTTTCGAGGAGATTGACCGCAACTCGCACCGCTCAACGCTAACACGCACTCTTCAGCTGCTGCGGGACGACCATTTTCGTCCCAGCGGAAGACGGCAAGGACGAAATGTCAGCCCATGGAGGTCGCTAAAGGGCGGAGTGGAACCAGCAAAGGACGGAAGACATGTCTCAGGATCACATCGACGTGACGGGTCAAATCAAAATGGAAGGCAATGTGCTCCTCCTCGAGCGTCCTGTCGATGGAGTGGTCCTGTTGAAACTGAACAGACCGGAACGCCTCAATGCGATGACAGCGGAATTGGTCGAGGGCCTGCATGAGACACTTGCGCAGATTGCTGTCGACAGGTCGTGTCGTGTCGTAGTTCTGACAGGCAGCGGCAAGGGATTCTGTGCTGGACTCGACCTCGGAGGATATGGTTCGGCACCTCACGCGGAGGGGATGGGTTCGACTCAGGCCTCTTTCGAAGTTCAGAAGCACATTGCAAGCCTCATTGCGAGATTGCGATCGCTACCTCAGCCCGTGATTGCTGCAGTCAATGGCGCGGCCGCTGGTGGCGGATTGGCGCTGGTACTGGGAAGCGACATCCGGATCGCCTCATCGACCTCGAAATTCAACGTCGCGTTCGTACGCGTCGGATTTTCCGCATGTGATATCGGAACTTCGTGGCTGCTTCCGCGAATCGTTGGAGTAGCGCGCGCTCAAGAGTTGATGCTGACGGGTCGAATCTTCGACGCGGATGAGGCTCTGCGAATCGGGCTCGTCGTCGACGTCGTCGAGCCCGAGAAACTGATGGAGACTGCCATGGTGAAAGCCCAGGAGGTGATTCGAAACACTCCCTTCGGCATCGCGTTGACGAAGGAGGCGATGTGGACGGCTCTCGAAATTCCGGCGCTTCAATCGGCGATCGACCTCGAGAACCGCCAGCAAATCCTCTCGAGTCACACCGCTGACGCTCGAGAATCGATGCAGGCTTTCCTCGAGAAGCGTTCGCCTGAATATCGCTATCAGTGATTCGTTGGACCCGAATCGTTGATCAAGTCGATGACGGGGTCGAAACGGTCAATGGTGCTTCTCCACCGTGAAGGGGAAAGTGACAGGCCACGAAATGGTCCTTCCCAACTGGTCGAAGCGTTGGCTCTTCGATTCGACACCGGTCCTGAGCGTTGGGGCAACGTGGGTTGAATCGGCAGCCAGATGGTGGCAACACCGGTGAGGGTGGCTCACCGATGACGGTCGAGCCCGAAAATTTGACCTTCGGATCCGGAACCGGGATCGATTCGAGGAGAACATTCGTATAGGGGTGAGCCGGGGACTCGTAGAGCGCATCGCTCGGGGCGATCTCGCACATTTTGCCGAGGTACATCACAGCGACTCGATCGCTGATGTTCTTGACCACCGCAAGGTCGTGAGCAATGAAGATGAGAGTCAGTCCGTACTGAGTCTTGAGATCCTCAAGGAGGTTCAGAACTTGTGCCTGGACACTCACATCGAGGGCTGAGACCGGCTCGTCACAGATGATCACCTGAGGTTCGAGTACCAAGGCTCGGGCAATGCTGATTCGCTGACACTGGCCTCCGCTGAATTGATACGGACGTCGGTCTGCGGCCACCGCAGGATCGATTCCGACATCCTCCAGCACCTTGTTGACGCGCGCCAGTCGCTCGTCACTCGTACCGACTTTCCAGATCTTCAGAGGTTCGAGGACGATGTCGCGCACGCTTCGGCGTGGATTGAGCGAAGAGATCGGATCCTGGAAGATCATCTGGATGCGCACACGCTGTCGACGAACATCGTCGTCGTCCATTTCCATCAAATTCTGGCCATCGAAAACGACATCCCCGCTCTTCGCTCGGGGAAGTTGCATGATTGCGCGGCCGGTCGTGCTTTTGCCGCAACCGGATTCGCCTACGATTCCGAGAGTTTCTCCCTTTGCTACGTCGAAAGAAATGCCTGATACCGCATTCACCTTGAGACCCGTTCGGCCGACCGGAAACTCGACGACCAAGTCGCGAACCGTCAGCAAGGAATCAGTTCGAAGGTGTGCTCGACCACTCCCAGCCATCATCGACCTCCTGTTCGCCGGCCCAAAGTGACTTGGACTTCTTTCCATCGATCGGATCCCACCGGATGATGACAAGCGAAATAGTGATCGACCCCGACCTTTTGCAGCTCGGGTTCCTCCTTGGTGCACTTGTCTGTCGTGTACGGACAGCGTGGACTGAAACGGCATCCATCAGGGGGGGAAATCAAATTGGGCGGACGACCGCCAATCGTTGTCAGCCGCGTATGACTCGGTTCCTCGAGTTTCGGAATGCTTTGAAACAGCGCTTCCGTGTACGGCATCTTCATGTTCGTGAAGAGAACCGATGTCGGAGCGACTTCGACGATCTTCCCGGCATACATCACGATGATCTGATCGGTGTGTCCGGCCACGACACCAAGATCGTGAGTGACGAGGACGAGTGACATCTGGCGTTCTTTGCACTGAAATTCGATGAGATCGAGGATTTGAGCCTGAACGGTGACGTCGAGTGCAGTTGTGGGCTCGTCGGCGAAGAGTACAGAAGGGCCACAAGCGAGTGCCATGGCGATCATGACTCGTTGACGCATTCCTCCCGACAATTCGTGGGCGTATTGATCGAAACGCTTCTCGGGTTCCGGGATTCCCACATCTTGAAGGAGCTTGTAGACGATCTGACGAGCATTCTCTCGACTCGAACCGAGATGAATCCTCAACGGCTCCGACAACTGCTTGCCGATTTTCATGACTGGATTCAAAGACGTCATCGGGTCCTGGAAGATCATTGCCATCTCGGCGCCCCATATGGTTTGCCGTTCTCGAAGAGTCATAGAAGTCAACTCACGCTCTTCGAAGAAGACGGAGCCCTCTCGGATCACATTGCGTCGAGGCAGGAGTCCCATGACCGAACGAGATAGCACAGTCTTGCCGCAACCCGATTCGCCCACGATTCCCAATCGTTGACCGTGTTGGAGTGTGAAAGACACTCCGTCGACAGCCCGAACGATTCCGCCCGCGGTCACGAAATGGGTCTTCAAGTCCTCGACCTTGAGGAGTGTCCCACTTTCTCTTCGTAACGCTGTTTGGAGAGTGCTCATCCGATGGCCTCTCGAATTCGGAACTTCTCGTTGAGCGCGTCGCCGAGAAGATTGATGGACAGAACTGTGAGGAACAGAACAACGGACGGCATGATCGAAATCCACCAGGCAGTCTCGAGTTTGGTCTGCCCTCCAAAGATCATTGCGCCCCAAGTGGGAGTTGGCGCCGTCACGGATAGTCCGAGATACGCCAATGCGCCCTCTGCAACGATGAGGATTGCCATGCCCGTAATTGCGAACGTCACCATTGCCGGCATGACGTTCGGAAGTATTTCCCGGATGATGATTCGACCGCTTTTCGCCCCGAGGCTTCTTGCTGCAAGGACGAACTCCCTTTGGGCATAGACCATTGTGTTTGCTCGAACGAGTCGCGCGATTGGAGGAATGGAGAGAATGACCAAAGCTATGACGA
>JBDLRO010000323.1:0-16857 GCA_039800025.1 Actinomycetota bacterium
AACCACTCGTCACCTTTCAGCGTCCACGTCCCCGATGCGCTCTGCCCGGGAACGACTCGTGACACCTCGTCGACGAAGAGAAACGGTGGTCGGTGCGGCAGAACCTAGTCAGGACGGGCGAAAGTCATTTCAACGCCTTCAGAAGGTTGAGTGGAGTGTCCTTCGGACTGACCTTGTACCACGCATGTTCGATCTTTCCTTTCTCATCGATCAGAAAAGCCGAGCGAACGATGCCCATGTACTTGCGGCCGTACATCGACTTCTCCTGCCAGACGCCGTAGGCCTCGGAGACCGAATGCGTCTCGTCAGCGAGCAGCGGGAAGGGAAGCTCGTATTTGTCAGCGAACTTCTGCTGTTTCGCAGGAGCATCTGGACTGATGCCGATGATTGCAGCCGTACCGATCTTTCCGGAGATGTCACGAAGGAGGCATGACTGCTCGGTGCAGCCTGGAGTGTCAGCCTTCGGATAGAAGTACACAAGGACCTTGCGGCCCTTGTACTTGGACAATGAGACTTTCTGACCGGACTGATCCACAAGTGAGATCGACGGCGCTTTGTCACCAGAAGAGAGCATGTGCGAACTGTAGACCGGCCCGATGTCATCAGAATTGATCACCTGGCAGGAGTCGATCAAGATTCGGCCAGCGGCGACGTGTTGCGACGAGGAGGCGACTGCGCGAAGTAGTGGCCCCTCCACCGTGCGTGCGCGTGGTAGTGGTCCGGGATGGTCCGCATGTTGTCATCGACGTAGGGCTCACCGTCGAAGATGCTGCCGACCACCTCGAGCAAGAGCCGATGAAGCATGCCCTTCACGTCATCGGGCGGCGCGGGATCGTGGCTCTTCCACACCACCATCGGGACGAAACATGCTTCACACTCGGCGATCCAGCAATGGTCGTCTTCGTAGAAGCGCTCGGTCAGAGGCGCCGCCTCACACAATTCGCACGATGCCATTCGGATCCCCAAGCGGTGAACGACCACATCGCGAAATCACAAATCGTGATATCACAGAATCGTGGACGAAACGTCGTATGGACTCACAGGGTCGACAGGTCGAGCCCTGGCGGAACGAGAACCTCGCTCATCACGTGGGCGACGCTCTTGCCAGCGAACAGATCCCCGACTGCCACCGGAATACCGTTCATCTTGATGTTCATCAGATAGCCGATCTCGTCTCCCACTTCGACTGCGACCTCGTCACCGGACTTCATGACCAGAGATCCTGTGACCACGTCAGCTTCCGTCACCTTGCCGTCGAGCATGTGGTACGACAACAGGCGAGTCAGAACCTCCCGATTGGCCGGGTCCTTGAGCTTGTCGAGCGTTCCCTCCGGCAATCTGTCGAACGCCGCATCCGGAGGAATGAAGGCGGTGATCTCCCCATCGACTTCGAAGAGAGGACCAAGATCCGTCAGCTCCACGAGTTCTGCGAAGACCGAGAAGATCTCGTTGTCCTCTAACATTGCGATCATGCTCTCGGGAACGTCATCGACGACGAACGATGTATCCGACGACGCGTCCACAGGTTCCGATGACGACGATGACGAGTCACCACCAGAACATGCCGACAACACCACGACGACGGACAAGGGGCCAAGAACTTTGAACATGAAATCTCCTCGATTCGGCACGACAGTCTCCCATATCCGTGGGCCCCGAGCGACGTCACTGCCATCCAGACGGATCAAGGGACGGAAAAGCCGGTACCAAGCGCGATTTGGCAGCGGCTGATTCAGCCGGCATCGAGTGCTGTGCGAACTTCAGCCACGTACTCCCCGACTGCCTCGGGTCCGCCTTCCATGAGGCGCCGCACGACCGATGCCCCCTGCACCACTCCGTCGGCGACCTTGCAGGCTTCGACCGCTTGAGCGCTGTTGGAAACACCGACTCCAACGATGACAGGCACGTCGGTGATCTTCTTCAATCGCGCGGCGAGGGACGTGGCTGTACTTGCCAGCGTGTCGCGTTCACCCGTGACCCCGAGAAGTCCGACCGAGTACACGAACCCGCGCGCTCGAGCACAGATCCGAGGCAGCCGCTCGTCGGGTGCTGTCGGTGCTGCCAAGAGGATCGTTGCGATGCCGTGAGCATCGGACGCGTCGCACCATGGTCCGGACTCCTCCAGAGGAAGATCCGGAACGATGGCTCCTGAAATCCCCGCCGCTGCCAACTGTGCGGCGAATCGCTCGTGGCCTGCATGGTGGACAGTGTTGTAGTAGCACATCACGATCAACGGGATCTGCACGTCGAGGTGACGAGCTTCTTCCAGGATCGACACAGGTGTAGCGCCGGCATCCAGAGCCCGCTGAGAGGCTTCTTGGATGATCGGCCCATCCATCACCGGATCGGAGAACGGAATACCGATTTCGATCGCATCGGCTCCGTGCGCTGCGGCCGCGCGCACGGCCTCGATCCACCCGTGCAATCCCCCCGTGACATAGGGAACCAAGAGTTTGCGGCCTGCATCCCGTTTTCGACGAAGTTCGACCTCGAGAGCATTCGTGCTCACGAGCCGAGAACGTCCATCATCTGGGCGACATCCTTGTCTCCACGGCCGGACAAATTCATGAGAACGGTTCGTCCCTGCATGTTCGGCGCTTCACGCGCGATCCATGCAAGGGCATGGGCACACTCGAGTGCGGGGATGATCCCTTCGGTCCGAGCCATCAACTGGAATGCATCGATGACTTCGGCATCCGTCACCGTCGGATACTCGGCGCGCCCGATCGAGGCCAAGTACGAATGTTCTGGTCCGACACCGGGATAGTCGAGTCCTGCGGAAATCGAATGTGCTTCCAAGACTTGCCCATACTCGTCCTGCATCAGATAACTGCGCATGCCATGGACGACCCCGGGTTGCCCACGACCCACAGCCGCTCCACCTGCCGGCTCCACGCCGACCAGACGAGCCGATGTGTCGACGAAGCCCGAGAAGATGCCGATCGCATTCGATCCACCTCCAACACAGGCGACCACCACGTCGGGGTCGCTCCCATATCTCCCGAGACACTGTTCGCGCGCCTCGGCCCCGATGACCCGATGGAACTCACGGACCATGAACGGATATGGATGGGGGCCCATCACCGATCCCAAGCAGTAGTGAGTCGATTCGACAGTCGCGACCCAGTCGCGCATTGCTTCGTTCACGGCGTCTTTCAGAGTTCGACTTCCGCTGTGAACCGCTTCGACTTCGGCGCCGAGCAATTTCATTCGGAAGACGTTCAAGGCTTGGCGCTCGACGTCGACCGCGCCCATGTACACCTTGCACTCGAGACCGAGGAGTGCCGCAGCTGTCGCAGACGCGACGCCGTGCTGCCCTGCTCCCGTCTCCGCCACGATCCTCTTCTTGCCCATTCGCTTTGCGAGGAGTGCCTGGCCGAGGACGTTGTTGATCTTGTGCGACCCGGTGTGGTTGAGATCCTCGCGCTTGAGAACCAGTCGGATTCCGAGTTGTGATCCCAGTTGTCGACATTCGGTGATGATCGAAGGGCGCCCGGCGTACTCGCGCAACACTGCGTCCAGTTCTCCGCGAAAGATCGGGTCGACCCACGCTTCATGGAAGGCGCGTTCGAGTTCCTGGCATGCAGGCACCAGTGTCTCAGGGACGAACCGACCCCCGAATTCCCCGAAGCGACCCGACTCTCCGGGAGTCGACATGATGGATGGAGTCGTATTGGTCATGGTTGTCCTCATTGTTCACGACTGGGTTGATCACGACTGGCGCAGATCTCGAACTGACGCCGAATTCCTCTTCATGTTCGCACCTTCTCGACCCGACCCGGCAGTCCATTGGCCCGAGTTCGTGTGAACCCTGTCCCGTGGCACGTCACGACATTGTGCCCGGTCGTGTCGAACGCCTACTCCTGCGCCCAGTCGTGACGAATACCTACTCCTGTGCCCAGTCGTAGGGGAGATCTCCGGTCGGGTCCGCACCACGATCGACATCGTCGTCGATCCGCCCGCTTCCACCGCTGGGTCGAGCCTGCCGAGCGTTGGAGATGAACCTCTTCAGTTTCAGAGCGTCCTTCTTCCCAGGCGCCGACTCGACACCAGAGGACACGTCGACTCCCCACGGCTTCACGTATTCGATCGCAGCACCAACATTGTCCACCGTGAGCCCACCGGCCAGGATCAGGCGCACACCCGACGGGATTTCATCCGTCAAACGCCAATCGAAGACTCTGCCCGAACCCGGCTGGGGTGCATCGACGAGGATCAGGTCCGTACCGAACTGATCTGCGATCCGAGCTTCCCGCGATCCTGCAGAGACTGCCTTGATCACCCACCGGACGCCCTCGGACACCTCGGCCACTGTCGAGGAAGTCTCGTGCCCGTGCAGTTGGACCGCTTTGACTCCCGAGCGCGACACGACGTCGAAAATCCTGTCAGGGAGATCGTCTCGAAACACTCCGACCGTCAGGATCTCGGGTGGGAGCCGACGCGTGATGTCGTAGACGAGTTTCGGTGCCACTTGCCTCGGAGAGGGAGCGAACACGAACCCGACGGCATCTGCACCCATGGCAACTGCCAGGAGCGCGTCATCCTCATTCGTGATGCCACAGATCTTCACGAACATGTCCGTACCGTACCGCTCGACACGCCAGAGCAAGCGGATATTTTCTCGTTGCCGAGTCTCTCTCAACAACCAACGCGAAGAGCGCGCACGGCCGCCACAGGGTCGGCTGCGGTCACCAACGACTCGCCGACGAGGACAGCGTGGTAGCCCGCCGCAGCAAGAGCTCGGGCGTCATCGGGACCTCGAACTCCGCTCTCGGCAACTCTGATGATGCCATCGGGAATCCGAGGAGCCATGCGAACGGCTCTGTCGTGGTCCACCTGAAATGTGACGAGGTCGCGCTGATTGACTCCCACCATCAGTGGCTCGATCGCCAAGGCGCGTTCGAGTTCCCGTTCATCGTGGATCTCCACGAGAAAATCGATCCCGACGGCGCGAGCGACCTGGGCAAAAGCGGACAGTTCCTCGTCCGAAAGCGCCGCCGCGATCAGCAACACGCAGTCAGCTCCCATCAAGCGTGCATCACAGACATCAGCAGGGCTGACGGTGAAGTCCTTTCGCAGAACCGGAAGTGACGCTGCCGCAGATGCCGCCTTCAAGTCACTCGGAGAGCCCGCGAAGAAATCCTCGTCGGTCAGCACGGACAAACATGATGCGCCTGCTACCTCGTAGCGACGAGCCAGATCGACCGGATCGAGTTCGATTGCGAGATCGCCCTTCGAAGGCGACCGCCTCTTGATTTCGCTGATCACCGCCAGCCCAGCGCGAGAGTCTCTCGCAAGACGGTGCTGGAAACCCCGAGTCGCGGGCAGACCCTGACACTCCTCGACCAAGTTCGCGACCGAACGATCGTCGACAGCGGCTCGCTGTCGGTGGTGGGCGATGATGCGGTCGAGATAGGTCGTCATGCGCGATGAGCGATCGAGATCGTTCGCTCAGATTCCCTTGCCGCCGACCGGTCCGAGGAACGTCATCTCGGGCGCGCCGCCCAGCAGGTGCCCAATCGCCGGTCCGAGAGCCTTGAAAGCGTCGGAGCCGACATGTGCGGTGAAGGCGTCCTGGTTCTCGTACAACTCGTACATGTACAAGGCGTCGGCGTCCTTCGCGTCGGTGTGCAAGATGTAGTAGATCGTCCCGCTCTCACCGCGTGCGGTCTCGAGTGCGGTCTGCAGCGCAGTGATCAATTCGTCTCGCTTGCCCGCCGCCGCCGGGAGCTTGGCCAGAACTGCAACCTTGGTCATGTCATTCCTCTCTCAACCCGGCACCCGTCAGCGGGCGTCGGCTAGGAGAACCGTAGACGGTGAACTCGCCAATTCGGAACCCGCGTCAGAATCCGAGTCGGGAGCGCAGTTCGGCCTCGAGAGAACCGATCGGTACCCGCACCTGATCGGTCGTGTCGCGATCTCGGATCGTGACGGCCCCGTCCTCGAGTGAATCGAAGTCGACCGTGACGCACAAAGGTGTCCCGATCTCGTCCTGACGTCGATAACGGCGACCGATCGACTGAGTGTCGTCGTAGTCCACCATGTAACGATCGCCGATGTTGGCGAAGATCTGTCGAGCCAGCGGGGTGAGTGTGTCCTTCTTGCTCAGCGGCAGGACTGCAACCTTGTACGGAGCCAGACGAGGATGGAGCTTGAGGACGGTTCTCGACTCGCCGCCGATTTCGTCCTCCGTGTAGGCCGCAAGGAGGAACGCCGCCATGGCGCGGTTGACTCCGGCTGCAGGCTCGACGACGAACGGCACATAGCGCTCGTTCGTCGACTGGTCGAAGAAGTCGAGGCGTTGACCCGAATGTTCCGAATGCTGGTTGAGGTCGTAGTTGGTTCTCTGGGCGATTCCCTCGAGTTCGCCCCAGCCCCAGGGGTACGCGAATTCGACATCCGCAGTTCCTGCTGAGTAATGGCTCAACTCGTCTGCATCGTGGGGTCGCAGACGAAGCATGTCTCCAGGGATTCCCAAATCGACGTACCACTGCAGGCGCTCGCGACACCAGTACTCGTACCACTTCGGACCCTCGCTCGGAGGGACGAAGAACTCGAGCTCCATCTGCTCGAATTCGCGAGTTCGGAAGATGAAGTTGCCGGGAGTGATTTCGTTGCGGAAGCTCTTTCCCACCTGCGCGATTCCGAAAGGAGGCTTCTTGCGACTCGTCTGCAACACGTTGGCGAAGTTCACGAACATTCCCTGAGCCGTCTCCGGGCGCAAGTACACCTCGGCCCCGGAACCCTCGACGGGACCTGCGAACGTCTTGAACATCAGATTGAAGGCACGGGCTTCGGTGAGCGAATCGGTTGCGCCACAGTTCGGGCAGGTCGAAGGGTCCTCGAGGTGGTCCTCCCGGAATCGCTGCTTGCACTTTCGACAGTCGACGAGTGGGTCGCTGAAATTGGCAAGGTGGCCGCTCGCCTCGAAAACCTGAGGCGGGCCGAGAATCGCAGCATCGATCAGCACGACATCGTCACGCTGTTGCACCATGGTCCGGATCCAGGCTTCTCGGACGTTGCGCAGCATGAGCGAGCCGAGCGGGCCGTAGTCGTAGCTCGAACGAAAACCGCCATAGATCTCTGCAGACGGATAGACGAATCCGCGTCGCTTGCAGAGATTGACGATTTGTTCGAGGTCCGAAGCTGGCATAGCCCTCCAGGTTATAGAGCACGGCAGCCCGGAAGCGTCCAATTGCCGTGTGCAGTCCCTACTCCCGTTCGAAGATGCGGACCGAACGAAGTCTGCGCTCCATGTGATGTTCGAAAGCCCGAGTTGCGATGTCGAGAACTTCGTTCACGATCGGATCATCGAGGTGCTGTCCGCGCGGATCGTGCGCCTCCTCGAGCACCTCGTTGAGGTTGCCCCCGAGAATGCGTCGCATCAATTCGAGTGCCTCGGTGGAAATCGCCGAGCCGGACATCGAACCGCATGAGCGACACAACACCCCGCCGAGGCCGAGGTCGAAGGTGTACGTCGACCTTGATTCCCCATCTCGAGCGGATCCAATGCTCTCTTCACACGAGGCACACGTCTCCAACTGAGGTCGCAGACCCTCAGCAGCGAGCAGCTTCCACAGGAAGGCAGGAACGACGATCGGGGACGGACGCGTCATCAGAGTTTTGCGAGCACCGAAGAGCATCTTGTAGATCTGCGGCACTGGCTCCCGATCCGGGACGAGCTGGTCGACGGCCTCGAGAATCGCGAAAGCTTCGGTCATCGAATCCAGGTCTCCGAACACCGTCGAGTTGGCATCGACAGTCTCGACCTGGCTGACGACGTCCAGATCCTTGCCGCGATGCAACTGGATCGACACACATGACAACGGTTCGAGACGCCCACCGAATTTCGAGCGGGTCTTGCGAACTCCCTTCGCTATCGCTCTCACCTTGCCGTGCTCCTGAGTCAGGATCACGACGATTCGGTCGGCCTCGCCGAGCTTGTACGTCCGAAGAACGATGCCCACATCTCGGTACAACTTCGAGGACAAAGGAATCCCAATTCAGTCGACGCCGCCGAAGCGCCGTTGACGGCGGGCGAAATCGTCGACTGCCGTTCGCAAGTGTTCCACCGCGAGATCACCCCACGTCACCGGGAGAAAGACCAATTCGCCGTACGCCAACTCCCAGACGAGAGATCGCGGCAATCGATGGGAAGGCCCGAGAATCACGACCAGATCAGGCTCGCCTGCCTCTCCGAAGAGTGCTCGACTCAGTCGCTCTTCAGTCAACCCTCGACGTCCGCTCCAGGACGAGGCGACCTCGATGATGCGATCGCGACCGTCGACGACCGGATCGATGACGATGCTGACTCCGTTGCAGTCGATCCTTCGCCGCAGTCGATCCATGTCGGATGCGACTGGAGGAGATGCGTCCGTCATCTCGTGCGGGTGGACCGTGACGAACTGCGCTCCCCCGCGCTGCGCGATGTCCGCGAGCGCCTCGAGACGACCTTGCCAGTCGATGTCGGTGAAGGCAGCCCACTCGGCAATGGAGCCGCCAGCAACCAATAGGTGCCGCAGCGACGTCTTTTCCTGCGGCTTGCGTCCCAACACGGTTCCATTGTGACGCGTTCTCACCCTTCGGACGTGTCACAGCGACGGCGCTGGCGCCCGGTTCATTCCTCTCCGGCACAGACGAATCACAGAACCGACATCCGGGATCCCTGGGGTCACGAGGGACTACCGTGATTTCTCGTGCACGTGGCATGCATCATGGACGGAAACGGGCGTTGGGCTCAGCGCCAGGGTCTTGCGCGCACCGCTGGGCACACAGCCGGCGAGGAGAACCTTGCCGCTGTGGTTCGACTGAGCGTCGCACGAGAAGTCGACTATCTCACCGTCTTCGGTTTCTCGACCGAGAACTGGGTCAGACCCCGACAAGAGGTTCGCCACATTCTCGGTCTGCACGAGCGCTTGTTCGGACGGCTCAATGAGTTGAACGCCAACAATGTGCGGGTCCGATGGATCGGTCGGCCCTTCGACGATCGTCATTCACGCACGCCGCGACACGTGCGACGGGCGATACAGCGGGCCATCGATGATACGCGCCACAACACCGGGATGACTCTGACGGTTGCATTCGACTACGGAAGCCGAGCCGAAATCACCGATGCCGCTCGGCGAGTTCGCGCTACGGGATCCCCGATGACAGTCGAGGCGATGAATGCTCACATGTACGATCCCGACCTTCCGAAAGTGGACGTCATGGTTCGAACCTCCGGCGAGATGCGTGTCTCCAACTTTCTTCTCTGGCAGAGCGTGGGAGCCGCCATCCACTTCACCGAGCACACGTGGCCAGAGTTCGACGCGCCCGATCTCGATGCGGCGATTTCACTCGCCCGTGACCAGCATCGCTCGTCGTGACTGAGCCATCGGTCGAGGTCGCTCTCGAAATCGCCGTCTCTGCCCTCCCGACATCCGAAGTTCGACCTGGACAGCTCGCGATGGCTCAGGCCGTCGCCATCGCTCTGCGGGATCGGCGACATCTCGTCGTTCAGGCAGGAACGGGTACCGGAAAGACTCTCGCGTATCTCGTCCCAGCATTCCTGAGCGGCCACACGATCGTCATCACGACGGCGACCAAGGCCCTCCAGGATCAGTTGGCCGACAAGGACCTTCCGCTCCTCGTGCAGGAATTGACTCCTGTCCTCGGGCGAGACATCTCGTGGGCAGTCCTCAAAGGTCGCAGCAACTATTTGTGCCGCCAACGTGTCACCGAGATCGAGGATCGGAATTCGGGCGCAGAGGCGGGTTCCGCACCCGAGTCGCTCTTCGAACTCGATGACATGTCGGAAGCGAATCGTCGCGAGGTTGTTCGCATCGTGGAATGGGGAGAACGAACAGCAACTGGTGATCGAGCAGAACTGACGTGGTCGACCACTGATGCGTCGTGGCGAGCTGTGAGCGTCGGATCCGACGAATGTCCGGGTGCGAGCAAATGTCCGTCGGGGGAATCGTGTTTCGCGGAACTGGCGCGGTTCCATGCGAGTGAAGCCGACATCATCGTCGTCAACACCCACCTCTATGGAGCCCACGTCGCGTCCGGTGGCGCGCTGCTCCCCGAACACGAGTTTCTCGTGGTCGACGAAGCACACGGACTCGAAGACACGATGAGCGACTCGGTTGCGATTTCTCTCGGACCCGGTCGACTCAATTTTCTCGCAGCTGCTCTTCGCCGGATCATCGACGACGCTCCGTTGATGACCCGTCTCGGCCACGCGTCGGACGCACTCGGCGAGCAGCTCTCACCGCTCGTCGGCAACAGACTTTCGATCCCGCTTCCCGCCGATATCGTCGACACTCTCGTCGACCTGCGGGGAATTGCGATGGATTCACTCGAGATCCTGCGAAAGGTCGACTCGAAGGACGAGCCGACTCAACAGCGCAGACTGCGCGCCCAGTCGCTGTCTTCACGTCTCGTCGAGGACCTCGACAAGGCATTGGGAATCACCTCGTCATCTGTTCCCTTCGTGAGCGGCTTCGAGCGCAATGCACGATTGGACATCGCCCCGCTCGATGTCGGACCGGTCCTGAGGGAATCGGTCTGGAGCAAGACAACAGCAATTCTCACGAGCGCCACAGTGCCCGCGAACCTTCCGACTCGGATCGGACTCGACCTCGACTCGACCGACACACTCCTGGTCGAAAGTCCGTTCGATTATCGAACGCAGTCGATGCTCTACTGCGCAGCTCACATGCCCAATCCCAACGACTCGGGGTTCACCGATGCAATGCACGAAGAATTGCGCATCTTGATCGAGGCCGCCGGCGGTCGCACACTCGCCCTGTTCACCAGTTATCGGGCGTTGGACGCCGCCGTCGAGGCGATCAGACCAAAGATTCCCTTCACCGTGCTGTCGCAAAGGGAGTATCAGAAGAACCATCTCGTGAGCATGTTCTCCCAAGACGAATCAAGCTGCCTGTTCGCCACGTCGGGCTTCTTCCAAGGAATCGACATTCCAGGACGAACTCTGTCTCTCGTCACCATCGACCGAATTCCATTTCCGCGCCCGGATGATCCCCTTCTCAGCGCCCGCCGTGAAGCCGTTGGGACATCTGCATTTCGCGACATCGACATTCCCCGCGCTGCGACGCTGCTCGCCCAAGCAACTGGCCGGCTGATTCGCGGGGTGCTCGACCGCGGCGTGGTCGCCGTCTTCGATCCTCGACTCGCCAAAGCCGGGTATCGACGTGACATCCTCCAGGCACTGCCGAACATGAAGCGTTCGATCGATCGAGACGAAGTCGTCGACTTCCTGCGAACTGTCACCGCTTGATTCTTGGATCGGGGTGCCGATCGAATCTGGGAACTGTCAATTCAGGAAACATCAATTCACGAATTTATGGAGAGCCGGTAGCCGATGCCGCGAACGGTGAGAATGAGCTTCGGATCATCGGGTTGGTCTTCGATCTTGACTCGGAGTCGATGAACGTGGGCGTCGACCAAACGACTGTCACCCAGGTAGTCGTAGCCCCAGACTCGTTCGAGTAGCTGATCTCGCGAGAGAACTGCGTTGGGGTGATCTGCGAATTCGCACAGCAGATTGAACTCGGTTTTCGTCAGAGCGATTTCCCTGCCCGCCTTGAACACCAACCCTTGATCCCGACGCAATTCCACGTCCCCGAACATCTCCCCTGGACTCTGTGGTCCGAGAGAGCTCTGCAATTGCACACGACGGAGGTGTGCGCGGATGCGCGCGGCCAATTCCTTCGGCACGATGGGCTTGGTGACGTAATCGTCCGCTCCGGCCTCCAAACCCGCAACCATGTCCTCGCTCGCTGTCTGAGCAGTGACCATGATGATCGGCACGATCGACATCGCGCGCAATGCGCGGCAGACCTCGAAGCCGGACATGTCCGGCAAGCGCAGATCGAGAAGAACCAAATCGGGTTCGCTCGAATGAAAAGCCGCGAGACCCGATGCCCCATCAGGAGCCTCACGCACGTCATATCCCTCATCTTCGAGAGCGAGGCGCAGAGCGAGACGAATCTGATCATCGTCCTCGATCAGAAGCAGCTCGTTCACGAGTTCATTCTCTCCCAGCCTTTCGAGCGGATCACGGTTTGCTGGTCGATTTCGCTCGTTTCCCGTTCGATCGGGAGATTTGTTACACAAAACGCACAGTTCGCGCACGGACCGTTCACACTGGTGCGCCACAGTGAAGTCACGCGGAGGTCGGATCGGGATCGTCCTCCCCCTGATCCCGCCGACTTCCGTGGAAAGTCTCGCCCGGTTCGGTGTGCTGCGCCCGAACCGGGCGAATGACATTCCGGACACTGATCGAATTGCTCGGGTTCGGATTGGGGCAGGATGGGACGATGCGCATGGCTCAGCGATTTCGCAGACTCAGTCTGAGGAGTCGAGTGACGCTGCTGTTCCTCCTCACCGGCATCGTCACATCTCTTCTTCTCTCCGGAGCCAGTTACCTGACCGCACGCTCCTATCTCCTCGAACGACGCGATGAAGTCGTCGAACGACAGGCCTTCAACAATGCACAGTTGATCCGGAGCCAACTGCGAAATCGTCGTTCCGAGGCCTTCGAACTCATTTCCGGAATCCGCACCGAACGCAACGGATTCGCCATCTTGCATCTCTCGCCCGAGAACTTGTACTTCTCGCAAGAGATTCGATTCACACAGTCAGCGCTCCCAGCCGAGTTGGTCGACGCAACATTGAACGGTCTCACCGCCAGACAACGATTCTCCTTGAATGGACAGCCATATGCAGCAGTCGGGGTATACATCGCGGAAATCGGCGCTCACTACTTCGAGGCGTTTCCTCTGTCCGACGAGCAGAGAACCCTCAACATCATCGCGTCCGCTCTGATCATCGGTGTCGTCATCACCGGGCTCCTTGCAACTCTCGTCGGATGGTGGGTGAGCCGGCGACTCCTGCGGCCGCTCGAGCGGGTCAGTGAAGCAGCAGGAGAGATCGCGAGCGGCGGTCTCGACACCCGACTCGATCAAGAAGACGACCCCGATCTCTCACGTCTGATCACGTCGTTCAATGAAATGGCCGACGCAGTTCAGACTCGTATCGAGCGAGAAACGCGCTTCGCCTCGGACGTCAGCCACGAACTTCGATCGCCGATCACCGCTCTTGCCGCCGCGGTCGAAGTCCTCGATGCTCGACGTGCAGATCTGTCGGTTCGAACCCAACAGGCACTCGACGTCGTCGTGTCACAAGTCCGACGATTCGACCAGATGGTCCTCGACCTCCTCGAACTCTCGCGGATGGACGTCGGCGTCATCGGTCTTCATCGAGAGGACGTGGAGGTCGTGACATTTCTCGACCGGATCGCAAAGCGCTACGGCATCGAGGATCTCGCCATCGACGTCCCGCACGACGATGCGCGCTCGATCTCGGTCGACAAGCGACGCTTCGAGCGCATCATGGCGAATCTGCTGGACAACGCACGTCTTCATGGCGGCGGGGTCACCCGCGTCGTGATCGACCGACCGCGATCCGATCGAGTCAGGATCGCCGTGGAGGATCGAGGACCTGGAGTTGCCCCCAGCGAACGCGCCCTGATCTTCGAACGTTTCGCTCGCGGGTCGGCCGGACGCAGCAGAGCCGGCGGTACCGGACTCGGTTTGGCTCTGGTCACCGAACATGCCCACGCTCTCGGCGGCCTCGCCTGGGTGGAGGATGCTCCGAACGGAGGTGCACGTTTTGTCGTCGAATTCCCTGGGTGACCTGCGACTGGTCCGCTCTCCATCGTCCCGAATGTCGTTTTCTCGAATCGAATTTCACGTGCGTCGACGTTCGAAACTGGCGGCGATCATGGCCTTCGGGTGTCTGACGACCACGGCATGCTCGATTCCCCAAGAAGGCAACGTCCAATCGATTGATCCCGCAAACATCCCCTACGAGTTGAATGCAACGACGACGTCGACGACTCTCGTCCCGGAGCTTCCGTCGACGACGAGCGGTGAATCGACAGGAGATGGCGCCGAACCATCGGTCGAAACCGTGAATCTCTTCTTCATCGCCGGAACTCAAGTCGTGCCCATTTCTCGACTGTTGCTGAGTCCGGCGAGCGCGAATCAGGTACTGGCCTCACTCATCGAAGGGCTCCCCCCGGGTGATGAGGCCGCAGGCTTGCGTACAGCAATCCCCAATGACTCGAACTTGGAGATCTTGGTCGAGCGGGGCATTGCGCGAGTCGATCTTCCTTCCGAGTTGACGTCCGCAATTCCCGGCTCCGAGCAACGGTTGGCCATCGCACAGATCGTTCTCACCCTGACGCGCCGTGCAGGAATCGGCCAAGTCGTCTTCACGAGCGGAGGTCGCCCGCAGAGTGTTCCACGCGGACGAGGAGATCTCACCCAACCGGGCGGGGCGGTGGCCTGCGAGGACTATTCGAATCTTCTCCCCGCTGGCTTCGCTTGCTGATCTCACCTCGACCGCCGACGCACGACGGTCGACTCGACGATTGAACCGGGGAGATTTCGCTCAGTAGCCGAGACGTTCGACGCGGTCGGCCCGTTGCTGCCAATCCTTGTCGACCTTGACGTGCAGTTCGAGAAAGACGCCGGGAGGCAACTGCTCACGTACTGCAATTCCCACCTTCTTCAACACTGCACCGGCCTTGCCAATGACCATTCCCTTTTGGCTGTCTCTCTCGACGATGATCTCGCAGCGAATTCGCGGCCAATCCCATTCGGTCACACGAGTCGCGATCGAATACGGCAACTCGTCCCGAGTCGCATGGAGCAGCTGCTCTCTCACCAACTCTGCGATCCAATCGGCATCGGGGAGATCACGTACGACATCATCGGGGTAGAACGCCGGGCCCTCCGGCAGCAGTGATGCGATTCTGTCCACCAATTCGCCAATGCCTTCCCCGCTGCGAGCAGATACCGGGAAGTAGTCGAGAGCCTGCAATTCGGACACAGCAGAAAGTTGACGAAGCACGTCGTCCTTCTTCACAGCATCGATCTTGTTCAGCACCACGATCGTCTTGGTCATGTCGAGACGCTGGGCAACCCATCTGTCTCCCGAGCCGAAACTCTTGGTTGCATCGACCACGAGACACGACACGTCGACATCGTGAATGCTCTCGATTGCAGCGGCATTCACGCGGGTGCCGAGTGCACTCACCGGCTTGTGAAGTCCGGGCGTGTCGACGAAGACGATCTGCACCTCTGGTCGGGTCAAAATGCCTCGAATCTGACGCCGCGTCGTCTGGGGCTTGTCCGACACGATCGAGATCTTCTGCCCGCAGATGGCATTCACCAGAGTCGACTTCCCCACGTTCGGTCTTCCGACGAGCGTGACGAAACCGGATCTCATGACGCCCTCAGGCTACCGACGGTGACTTCAACTGTCGGATCAACAGGATCTGACAGCAGCGACGACATGTGCGACGCTTGAGCCATGTCATCGTCACGTTCCCATCAGCCTTTGGATTTCAAAAAATGGTTCGACCGCATGCAACCGCAGACACTGCAGATCGCGACGTGGCTCCTGTATCTCAACGGATTCTTCGCCCTCGTCGGTTTCCTCGGCAGCGAGGATTGGGTCGGTTTCGCACGGGCCTACAAGGGCTTTCTCGGTGTGCTCGTCGGGTTGGCGATCATCGTGAGCTACATCGTGGGCGGCTTCTTGATGGCGAACGATCGACGTCTCGGCTACCGCCTTGCGCTCGTCGGAGCGTTCTCGCCGTTCGCGCTTCGTATCTGGATCCTCTGGGATCTCGACCTCAGCATCTTCGACATGGTCACCGGCAACAATTTCATCGGATTCCTCTTCGATGTGGCGCTGTGCGGACTCTTGCTCCATCGGCAGAGTCGAGAACATCAGCGGCTGTGGTACACGTGAGAACCACGACGCGCCGCCTGACTAGGCTGGCGCCATGAGTGCACGAGTCATCAAAGGAATCGAAGGCCTGAAGGAGGCAGTCGGACAGCACCTCGGATACAGCGAGTATCTCGAGATCACTCAGGATCGAGTGAACACGTTCGCCGACGCAACAGGTGACCATCAATGGATTCACGTCGACGTCGAAAAGGCTAAGTCGGGACCGTTCGGCGGACCCATCGCCCATGGCTACCTGACCCTTTCACTCGGACCGATGCTGTATCCGACAGTCGTCCGCGTCGAAGGCTTCTCGATGGGCGTCAACTACGGAGCGAACAAAGTTCGCTTCCCATCACCGGTCCCTGTGGGTGCGAAAGTCCGGCTCGGCGTCAAACTTCTCGAGGTCGAAGAAATCCCCAATGGCGCTCAGATGACGATGGAGTTCACCTTCGAATGTGAAGGAGCACCGAAGCCGTCGTGTGTCGCGGAGATCATCTTCCGCTCCTACATCTGATCGCAGTCGTTTCCGCGACCGATCCGCTCCTCACAGCAACGCCTCTCACCGAAATTCGGGAATGACCTCGTTCGCCAAGAGTTCGATGGTGAGCGTGTCGGGATAATCCGGACACCACGGAATGAACCCGCGACATCCGAGGTCCACGTAGGTTCGGATCTTCTCAGCGACTTGTTCCGGGGTTCCGACCAGGTTGTTGGTCCGCCACGCATCGATGTCCTCGGACCACAAGCTTCGGTTGCCCGCAGCGAGAACCTCGGCCTCCGTCTCTCGAATGAAGACCTCGGGAGACCAAGTCATGCGGATGTCACCTGGATCACGGCCCACCGCCCGGCAATGGTCGAACAGCACATTGCGCTTGCGCGCCCACTCATCGGGCTGTCCCCCGAAATTCGAGCAGTGTGCGTGCTGAGCGACCACCCGAAGCGTCAACTGCTCACCGCCACCGCCGATCCACACGGGCGGCGTCGGTCTTTGCACCGGCTTCGGATCACAGTTCGCTCGGCTGAGTTCGTAATACTTCCCCTTGTAGGTGGTCT
>JBDLRO010000324.1:0-2886 GCA_039800025.1 Actinomycetota bacterium
CTGCAGCGCTTCGCGTGGAAGGTTCTCGTCCCCGTGTCCCTGATCAACATCATGGTCACAGCGATTCTCAAGGTGGCCTTCTGATGAACGCCGTTGCAGTTTCCGAACTCGTCGATTGCCCGAAGGTTGTGAACTGATGCCCAAGGTTCCCGGTCTCGTCAAAGGTCTCGGTGTCACGCTGAACACCTTGGTGCGCACAGCAACCAAGGGTTCGAACACCGTGCAGTATCCCAAGGAGAAGGAAGCGCCGCCCTTGCGCGCCCGAGGCGTCATTGCCCTGCGCGAGGACAACTGCACGTCGTGCATGCTGTGCGCGCGTTCGTGTCCGGACTGGTGCATCTACATCGAAGGTCACAAGGAACTTGCCCCACCTCGACGCGCTGGAGGAAAACCCCGCCAGGTGAACAAACTCGATCGCTTCGACATCGACTACGCGCTCTGCATGTATTGCGGGATCTGCGTGGAGGTCTGTCCGTTCGACGCGCTGTTCTGGAGCCCGGAATACGAGTACTCCGAACCCCGTATCGCCGATCTGCTGCACGACAAGGTCAAACTCGGCGAATGGATGGAGACGGTTCCCGAGGCTCCCGGTCTCGAAGCCGGAGCTGAGAAGAAGGGGAAGAAGTAGTGCTCGCCGCCGATCTTCTCGTCGCCCAGAACATCGGGTTCGGAATCATCTCGCTGTTGATGATCGTCGGTGCCCTGCGTGTGGTGACCGTGAGCAACGTCGTCCACGCCGCATTGTGGCTGGTCGTCGTCCTGTCCGGCGCCGCGGCGCAGTACCTATTGCTGTCGGCTGAATTCGTGGCCGTCACGCAGGTGCTCGTGTACGTCGGCGCGGTGATGGTGCTGTTCCTCTTCGGAACCATGCTCACCCGGGCGCGCATCGGGGCCGAAGGCGATCTCAACAACAAGAACTGGGCACTCGGCATTCCCGTCGCCCTCGTGATGTTCGGTGTCATGGCCTGGGTGATCATCGACGGATTCGGCGATGAGAAGCTGATCGACAACCCGGGGGACATGAGCCAGATCCCCGTTCAACTGATCAGCGACGACATCTTCGGCCCGTATCTGCTCCCGTTCTGGGCGCTGTCGTTCGTCCTCCTCATCGCCGTCATCGGTGCGATCGTCCTGGCGCGAAAGGACTGAGAGATCCCATGTTGACCGCCCAATTCCTCCTTCTCGGAGCCGTTCTGTTCTGCATCGGCGTCTACGGCGTCCTCGCTCGCAAGAACGCGGTGATGGTGCTGATGTCGATCGAGTTGATCCTCAACTCGGTCAACCTGAACCTGCTCGCTTTCGCCGTCCGCAACGGTTCCGTCGACGGAAATACGTTCGCCCTCTACGTCATCGCCATCGCCGCCGCTGAAGTCGGTGTCGGACTCGCGATGGTTCTCCTCATTTATCGCAATCGCCGCACGATCGCTCTCGACGATCTCTCCGAGATGAAGGGCTGATCGTCATGGTCGATTACCTGGTCCGAGCCGCCAAGGAGGACGTCGTGCTGTCCTCGGGATGGTTCCTCGAGCACGCATGGCTGATCCCGATCATCCCGGCCGTTGCATTCGTTCTGATCATCTTCTTCGGCAAGCAGTTGCCGAAGAAGGGAAGTGAACTCGGCGTCCTCTCGATGCTCGGATCGCTGGCTCTGTCCGTCGGCGCGGCGTGGCAGTGGATCCAGCGAGTCAACGGCGCCAACGACGCCGCACATTCGGCGATGGAGCACGGCGCCGAAGCCGTCAAACATGGATCACCGTTCGTCGAACCGATCATCCGCGAATGGACCTGGTGGCAGAGCGGCGGTTTCGAATTCGGCATCGGGCAGCACATCGACGGTCTCGCACTCACGCTGCTCGTCGTCGTGGCTTTCATCTCGAGCCTCGTTCAGATCTACTCGCTCGAATACCTGCGAGGTGATCGCCGGTACACGCATTTCTTCGCTGCCCTGACGTTGTTCTCGGCAGGCATGTTGTCGATGGTTCTCGCCCCGAACATGGTCCAGTTGATCCTCGGCTGGGAGATCATGGGTCTGTGCTCGTTCATGTTGATCGGACACTGGTGGGAAGAAGAGGCCAATGCCCGGGCTGCGCTGAAGGCGTTCTTCACGGTCCGCGTGGGCGACATGGGACTGCTCATCGGAACCGGCATCTTGTTCTTCTCGGCCAACAGCTGGACGCAGGAGAACCTCGGAGTCAGCGGTTTCAACATCAGCGGCCTGTCCGCATGGGCGCTGTCGGGTGAAGCGAGTTCGAGTGCGCTCACTTGGGGTGCCATCGCCTTGTTCGTCGCCTGTATCGGCAAGAGCGGTCAGTTCCCGTTGCACACGTGGCTGCCCGATGCCATGGCTGGACCGACTCCGGTCAGCTCGCTGCTCCACTCGAGCACGATGGTCGTCGCCGGCGTCTTCCTCGTGGCTCGCGTCTACCCGGTGTTCTGGGAGGGCATGTCGATCGGAGACACGAATCTCAACTTCATCGTGTTGATCGGCGGAATCACGATCGTGATCGCGGCGCTGTTGGCCTTCGTCCAGAACGACATCAAGAAGGTCCTCGCGTATTCCACCGTGTCGCAGCTCGGATACATGATGCTCGGGCTCGGTGCAGGTGCATGGCTGCCTGCCGTGTTCCACATCTTCACGCATGCGTTCTTCAAGGCGTGCCTCTTCCTCGCAGCCGGATCGGTCAGCCATTCGGGATCGCACCATTCCTTCGACATGAAAAAGGACATGGGCGGTCTCGCGAAGAAGATGCCGATCACGGCGACGACGTGGATCATCTCCACACTCGCGCTCGCCGGCGTCTTCCCATTGGCGGGCTTCTTCTCGAAGGACGAGATCATCGACAACGTCGGACACAACGGGTACGACGCGTTCATGATCGTCGGTCT
>JBDLRO010000325.1:0-7476 GCA_039800025.1 Actinomycetota bacterium
CGAATCGACTCGGTCCGATCACTGCCCGGCCAACTCGCCCATGTTCTGGGAGATCTGATGCAGTTCTTCACCGACACGTACATGCGCCGACACCACGGGATGGATGGCGGCGCGGTCCATGACCCATTGGCGATCTTCGCACTCACCCATCCGGAACTCTTCGAGACGAAACAGTCCCATGTCGTCATCGAACTCACGGGAACGCACACTCGCGGGATGACTCTCATCGATGCCCGTGATCTGCGCGAGGTCAAGGATGCCAATTGCGAAGTGTTGATGCACGTCGACGCAGAGTCTGCATTCGACCTCATGATCGACGCCATCGCCTCGTACAGCCGCTGACCCGCATCTCGGCTGGAGCCGGAGTCTTCTCGGGATCTCCGCGAACCGTATTGTCGGGACATGCGTGCTGCCGTGATGCGGAATTGGTCCCTGAGAGTCGACGACATTCCCGAGCCCGTTGCCGGAGCCGGACAAGCTCTCGCTCAGGTTCTCGCCTGCGGTATCTGCGGGAGCGATCTGCACCTTCTCGTGCACGGCGAGGAGAGCCGACGGCTCACAGCGGAAATGAACGGGGATTCCTCCGCCGATTCTCCACCGGATCCGACTCGTCCGGTGATGTTCGAACCGAACGCCGACATGGTGATGGGTCACGAGTACTGCTGTGAGATTCTCGACGTCGGTCCCGGCGTGTCGAATCTCGTCCCCGGCGACATCGTCGTCAGCTTCCCTGTGACGTTCGACGAGCAAGGTGTGCACGGAGTCGGATTCAGCAACAAGTATCCGGGCGGGTATGCCGAGCGCATCGTCGTCAACGAGATGATGAGCATCAAGGTGCCCAACGAGCTGTCGCCCGATCTCGCCGCCATGACCGAGCCGCTCGCTGTCGGCGTCCACGCCGTCGAGAAGAGTCGAATCGCTCAGGGTGATGCCGCGCTCATCCTCGGCCTCGGACCGGTCGGACTTGCGTGCATCGCGGAGTTGAAGATGCGCGGGATCGGCCCGATCATCGGAGCCGACTTCTCCCCCCGCCGACGAGCTCTGGCGGAACACCTCGGTGCCGACGTCGTCGTCGACCCTCGCGAGACTCCGGCCATCCAAGCTTGGCGCAAGGCCGACGGCAGCAAACCTCTCGTCATCTTCGAAGCCGTGGGCAATCCGGGCATGATCGAGCAAGCCATGCGCATGGCCCCGAAGGACTCGCGCATTCTCGTTGTCGGCGCATGCATGCAAGAGGATCGGATCCATCCGATGCTCGGAATCGGCAAGGAGCTGTCTCTGCAATTCGTGCTCGGCTACTCACCCACCGAATTCGGTCATGCGCTGACGAGCATCGCCGAAGGCAAAGTGGATCTCGAGCCCCTCATCACCGGCCGAGTCGGAATCGAGGGAGTTCCTCGAGCGTTCGAGGACCTCGGCAACCCCGAGGCTCATGCGAAAATTCTCGTCAAGCCGTCGTTGACGTGATTCCGGATCACGTCGACCCCCGTGTCCTGGGTGACCCAATCGCGGGATCCTTTCGTGGAACCCTTGTATGGAACTCCTTCGTGAAGTGATGACCGAGACCTCGCACGCAGACACCTTCCCCCGTCAATACGCGCGGACTCAGCGCTTCACCCTCGGTGAGCCGAGAACGTTCTCCGTCTCGGCCGACGGCAATCGAGTGATCTATCTGCGAAGTCGCTCCGGCAGCGATTCGGTGAACTGCCTCTGGGAGTACGACCTCACCACATCATCCGAACGCCTCATCGTCGACCCGCTCGTGGATGCGAACGATGCAGGTGAGCTTTCTCCGGAGGAGAAGGCCCGCCGAGAGCGACTCCGAGAGGCCGGTTCCGGAATCACGTCGTACACGGTGGACAAACATGCCCGCGTGTACGCCTTCGCCCTGTCGGGCCAGTTGTACGTCGGAGATTTCGCGTCCGGCACGACGACCCACATCGAGATGAACGGTCCGGTCTTCGACCCGCGACTGGACCCGACGGGACATCGCATCGCCTTCGTCACCGATGGAGAACTCGTCTGCGTCGACCTCGATGCCGCCAGCCGGAAGCTGCGGACCATCGCCGGTAGATCCGTTTTCGGCGAAAGCGAGACGGTCGCCTGGGGCGTTGCCGACTTCATCGCCGCCGAAGAAATGGGTCGCTATCGGGGATTCTGGTGGAGCCCGAACGGACAGCGGATCGCCGTCGCACGTGTGGACGAGTCTCCTGTCGCGCAATGGACCATCTCCGATCCCTCTCAGCCATCGATGCCGGCGCGCTCCGTTCGCTATCCGGCCGCGGGATCGAACAACGCTCGTGTCAGCATCAGCATGTTCGACGTCGCGGATACCACGAACCCATCGGTCCAGAGAAGGGACGTCGAATGGGACATGTCACTCCATCCCTATGTGGCGGATCTCCACTGGATCAGTGACGAGTCGATTCTCGTCACCGTTCAGACTCGCGACCAACGCACCGTCGTCATCGGCCGAGCAACGTGGGACGAGCCACACGTCGTGTCCGCACAGGTCGAGACGAGCGACACTTGGGTCGATCTGGTTCCCGGTTCGCCAGCCAGCCTGTCCAATGGCACCATCGTCTCGGTTGCTGACCGCGATGGAGTCAAGAGACTTCTCATCGGCGGATCGCCTGTCACCCCGGACTCCGTCGACGTTCGCCACATCATCGCGGCCAACGACGATGCGGTCGTCTTCATGGCGATCGACACGATGCGACCCGAATCGTGGACGATCTGGTCCTGGGACACCTCGACCTCGACGCTTCGCCAATTGTCGGAATCCGACGGCGTGCACAGCGCATCGGTCGGCGGATCGACGCTCGTTCTGCGTCGATCATCTCTGACCATGCGACGTGCAAGCGTGTGCGTCCGGTCGCTCGACGACCCGCTCGCAGTTCTCGCCGACATCCAGAGCATGAGCGAGATTCCTCTCGTCGAACCGAACGTCCGGTTCCTGCGCGCTGGTTCCCGAGGGATTCCATGTGCAGTCGTCCTGCCGAAACACGTTCCTGCAGGCTCTCGACTCCCGGTTCTGATGGACCCCTACGGAGGACCGCATGCACAACGCGTCGTCGATTCGTATACGGCCCACTGCACATCGCAATGGTTCGCCGATCAAGGCTTCGCATTGATCGTCGCCGATGGCCGAGGTACTCCCGGTCTCGGAACCGAGTGGGAGCGTTCGATCCATCACGATCTCGCCACCGCAGTGCTGGACGACCAGGTCGAGGCGCTGACGTCCGTTGCACACGAGTACGACTTCATCGACACGAGCCGTGTGGCGATTCGCGGCTGGAGTTTCGGCGGGTACCTCGCAGCGCTTGCAGTACTGCGACGACCTGATGTCTTCCACGCTGCAGTTGCCGGTGCGCCCGTCACCGATTGGCGTCTCTACGACACCCATTACACCGAGCGCTACCTCGGCGATCCGAATGTCGACGATTCCCCGTACGAGCGCACGTCCCTGATCGCTCTGGCCGATCGCCTCGCACGACCGCTCTTGTTGATTCACGGACTCGCAGACGACAACGTCGTCGCTGCTCACACTCTGCAGCTGTCTGCGGCTCTTCTCGCAGCCGGCAAACCTCACGAGGTTCTCCCTCTCAGCGGAGTCACACACATGACACCACAGGCGGTCGTCGCCGAGAACCTCCTGCTGCACCAACTCGACTTCTTGAGGCGATCTCTCGATCTTCAGCAAGAAGCCGGTCGGCGACCTTCGACGTAGCGGTCGCGACCCGTCAGATCCTGTCCGACTCGGACATCGACGAATCCGGAGTCGACGAACAGCTGCTCGACTGCGGAACCCTGCCCGTATCCGATCTCCACGATCAGCCAACCGCCCGGCCGCAACCACGTCTGCGCTTCGCCGACGATGATGCGGAGGTCCCGAAGTCCGTCTGATCCTGCGAACAATGCCGATCCAGGTTCCCACTCGCACACGGACGGATCGATCTCGCTGTCGTCATCGGCGATGTACGGGGGGTTGGACACGACGACATCGAAAGATCCTGCGAGGTCCTCGGGCAATGCCGCGAACCACTCCCCTTCCGCGATGCGAACGTTCGCAGCTCGACGTCCGAGCCCAGCCGCATTGGCTCGGGCCACATCGAGAGCATCGCTCACGGCATCGGTCAACCAGACCTCCGTCCCCGAGATGCTCATTTCGGAAGCGATCGACAGCCCGATGACACCAGATCCCGTACCCAGATCGGCGATTCGACGCACCGGATCGGATACGAGAGCCGCCAGTTCAATTGCTCGTCCTGCGACGACCTCGGTCTCAGGACGCGGAATCAGCACCCGTCGGTCGACCATGACGTCGATGTGTCGAAAGGACCAGTAGCCGAGAACGTATGCGAGCGGTTCGCCGCTGCGATATCGAGCAACCATCGAATCGAGATGCGCCACCATCCGCAGCGTCACCGGTTGGTCGAGTTCGGAGAGGAGCTCGTCACCCGTGAGACCTGATGCTGCTTCGCACAGCCATCGTGCCGGCGCCGATTCCCCGATTGCCGTCGTCGTCTCGCGAAGAAGTGCGCGCCACGACACCGCGCTCTTTTCTGGGTCCTTTTCCGGGTTTTTTTCTGGGCGATCTTCTGGGCTTCCTTCTTCCTCGCCCTGGGTCGATGCGTTCATCGTTCGAACATTCGTCGTCAGGATTCCTGGCCGGCCAACTGACGAGACCGTTCATCGCTCGCGAGCGCATCGACGACCGAGTCGAGATCTCCGGCAAGGACATCTGCGAGTGAGTAGATCGTGAACCCGATGCGATGGTCGGTGAGACGGTTCTCCTTGAAGTTGTACGTGCGGATCTTCTCTCCTCGACCGCCTCCCCCGACCTGCGAGCGTCGCTCCGCAGACATCTTCGACTCGTGTGCCTCCTCGGCGGCCTTCAACAACCGGGATCTCAGCACAGTCATCGCTCGTTGCTTGTTCTGCAACTGGCTTCTTTCGTCCTGCATCGACACGACGATGCCCGTCGGGAGGTGCGTGATGCGCACTGCCGAGTCGGTCGTGTTCACGCTCTGACCGCCGGCCCCACTCGAGCGAAAGACGTCGATCTGCAGATCCTTCTCATCGATCTGGACGTCGACTTCCTCGGCTTCTGGCAGCACCATCACCGTCGCCGAGGACGTGTGGATCCGCCCTTGGCTCTCAGTGACAGGGACTCGCTGGACTCGGTGAGTGCCGCCCTCGTACTTGAGACGCGACCATGCATCGTCACCGCGCACGACGAACACGACTTCATTGACGCCACCGAGGTCGCTCGGATCGAGCGAGAGCGTCTCGACCTTCCAGCCCCGTCGAGCTGCATGAGCGACATACATGTCGTAGAGGTCTCTGGCGAACAGATTGGCTTCCTCGCCTCCCTCTGCGCCGCGAATCTCGATGATCACCGGACGGCCGTCATTGGGGTCCTTGGGCAGGAGAAGCGTGCGCAATTCATCCTCGAGTCGGACCACATCGGCTTCTGCCTCGGTTCGCTCGGAGCGCAATTGCTCTCGCTCGGCATCGGAGTCGGTGATCGCCAGCAGTTCGCTCGCTGCTTCGCCATCGCTGCGGCGTGCGCGAATGGCCTTGATGCACTCGACAACGGGTGTCAGTTCCTTGTAACGACGCGACACGTCGCGCAGGCGCTTCTGATCGCTCAACACGTCTGGATCGGACAGGAGCGACTCGAGAGTGACCATTTCCTCCACGAGTGAATCCCAGCGTTTGTCCACCTCGTCAGGCTATGGGCACGTCCCGCCATGGGGGCGTCCGGTCGTGTCGACTTCAATCGGTCGACATCGAGCGGTCGACCTCGAGCGGTCGACTTCAGGTGATGTCGTCCGGCACTCCGATGAGAGTTGCAGGACGATGCAGAGCGTCGGCGAGTCGTCGTGTGATCGGCGATGCATCACGTTCAGGGACGACGATGACGAGATGCGCATCCATCGATCCGAGCCAGGCACGGGTGTCAGCAGAAGCCGGGACGACATCGAGGTCGATGCCCGTCGAAAAGACTGCGACCAGAGGTTCGCCATTCGCTGTCTCACCGAGAGCGGCGCACGGCGACGGATCCTTGAGGTTGACGCGCGGCGACGCCGTTGCGACAGCACGAAGATGCACGGCACCGATTTTCGAGGGATCCGAGATGATCCTGCTGCGCAGAGCTCGCTCGGAAGCAAGCCGATTGAGAGGGTGCGGATCGGCACCCACTCGACGATGGTGTCGGACGACATCGACGATTCGCTCGAGCGATTCATGCAGTGGAGTCCGACCATGGAGCTGTGCGAATGCTTCACGATCATGGACCCCGACACCGATTTCGAGTCGCGGCTCACCGGTCGATTCGTCATCGACGACTCGACAGACTTCGAGTCCGACGACTTCTCCGCTGACGACCCCGTGCTCGATCACGACATCGGCTCCGCTGTCGAGGATCATCGAACCGAATTCCAGGTGCGAACCCCGAGGTTCCAATTCCGGTACGTGATCATGCGGAACAGCGCGGGAAAGAGAACGGCCAGCGACCTCCCACACCCCGATGTCGATCGCGAAGTTGGCCGCCCGACGTGCAAGAACTCCCGAGTACTCGCTGACGAGCAGGTTCAGTGTGCGGGCATTGCACTTCTGCATCCAAGCGAGACCCACCCCCAGGGCTCGTTCGTGCCGACCCTCGATGACAACCCACGCGTCGGTCCCGACGAGAACCGCTGCACCGACTCCGATGTCGACCGGCTCGGAGATCTCGACTGTGTTCGGCGGTTCGAGCGTGTTCGTCAGATCGGAAAGACCGACGCCACCGGACGACAAGTGATCGCGAACGAGAGCCCGCAACTTGAGACCGTGTAATTCACGATTCAAGGCACATCACAATTCGCGTACAACTGTGATCGTGATTGTCGAGGATTCACACGACGGAGTCGTCGACAGACGTCGATCAGGACTTGGATTTGCGCTCGCCGTAACGCTTGTTGAAGCGCTCGACTCGACCACCGGTGTCGACCAGCTTCTGCTTGCCGGTGAAGAACGGATGGCATTCGTTGCACAATTCGACGTTGAGGTCGCCGCCACGGGTCGAGCGGGTATCGAACGTGTTTCCACACGAGCACTTGACCGTGGTGAGCGTGTAGCCGGGGTGGATGTCAGCTTTCATGGCGTTCGATTCCTCTTGGTGTGAACTGTGTCCGTTGTTCGAGACTGTGAATTCGGTCGGAACGACGGATCGCTCGGACCGGAGAGACATTGAGTGTACCCCTGGTCCCCCGACTTCGGAGATGCCACAAAGGGATTTCGGGGATCAGCGAGGTCGCACGGGCTGGTCACCCGGGCAGATCACCCGGGCAATTCACCCGGCCAGGTCACATCGACGGCGTCTTGCCGATTTCCGCCAAGAATTCGTCGTTGTTCTTGAACTGCTTCAGGCGATCGATGAGAAGTTCGAGCCCAGGTGCCGGATTGCCCTCGGATGCGAGTCCTGAGAGA
>JBDLRO010000326.1:0-2694 GCA_039800025.1 Actinomycetota bacterium
GGTCGATGTGCGCATGGGTCAGCACGACGGCATCGAGGGTCGCGGGGTCGACCGGGAACTGCTCCCAGTTGCGTCGACGCAAGGCCCGATCGCCTTGGAATTGTCCGCAATCGACGAGAATTTGAGATCGGTCGGTTCGCACGTGAAAACGTGAACCGGTCACGGTGCCTGCGGCACCCCAAAAGGTGATATCCACAGCGTCAGTCAATGTCCTCGATTCGATTTCTCCACCTGGCCCTCATGGGAGGTTCGTTGCGCTATCGAGTGCGTCGAATCTGGCGGGGGAGAGTCGATCACCTGTGGCACGATGGACGAATGATGACAGCACGAACCACTTATCTGCGAAGACGCCTAGCAGCATTCACGGGGATGACCCTGGTGGCGCTCGTTCTGGGAGCTTGTTCGGAAGACGGCACCACGTCGGTGCAGGTGCCGACCGAATCCACGATTTCGGACATGGCGTCTCCGACCGATCCGATCGCGACATCTCCTCCGACGACGTCAGCAGACAGAGACATACCTGAGGCGGGCTTACCTCAAACCGAGGTTCTGAACGTCACGATCGAGGTCGCCGAAAACACTCTGCAACAGGCGGAAGTCGCACTCGGGTCCCCTGTCAAGATTCGGGTGCGGAGCGCAGTCGAGGACGAGTTTCACCTGCACGGCTACGACTTGGAACTCACGGGGACCGATGTCCAGTTCTCGTTCACTGCCGATCGATTGGGAGAGTTCCTTCTCGAGAGTCACAGTACTGGCCAGCAACTCTTCATTCTCACCGTTGTCGGGGATTGACGCATGGCTCGACAACTCGATCTCGAAGCGATGCTGAGTGATCTTTCGGAGCTGGTGAACGCCGAGTCCCCATCTCGCGATCGGGCCGCTCTCGATGCGAGCGCATCGATCCTCTCCGACATCATCGAAAAGAGACTCGGATCTGCTCCGTCGATACATCGATCCGAGGCGGGACCCCATGTTCATTGGAGTGGCGGAGGTGACCCAGCTGTGCTTCTGGTCGGCCACCACGACACGGTTTTCCCAGCCGGGACACTCGAGCACAGACCTTTCCGGCTCGACTCGGGGCGGGTCTACGGCCCGGGCGTCTTCGACATGAAGGCCGGAATCGTTCAAGCGATCCACGCGGTTGCATCGTTGGATGATCCGTCGCGAGTCGAGATCTTCTTGTCTGCCGACGAGGAAGTCGGCTCCGGGACATCGAAGGACATCATCATCGAGCGAGCACGAGCATGTGGCGCTGCTCTCGTTCTGGAGCCGAGTGCCGATGGCGGTGCTCTCAAGTCCGCGCGCAAGGGAACGGGCACGTACGAACTCATTGTGCGAGGACGTGCGTCCCATGCAGGTCTCGAGCCGGAAAAGGGAGTGAATGCCCTGGTCGAAGCCTCAACTCAGGTGTTGCGGATCGCCACATTCGGAAATCCGAGCAAAGGAACAACCGTGACGCCGACCGTCGCCGAAGCTGGTACTGCCGACAACGTCGTTCCGGCGCGTGCCCGCATCCTGATCGATGTTCGGGCAGATGATCCGAGTGAAAGCGCGCGAGTGCACGAGGCGATGAAGAATTTGACTCCGCAGGTTCACGGGGCGCAGCTCGAGTTGTTCGGCGGCTTCAATCGACCACCGATGCCGGCGAGTGCGTCGACTCGCTTGCTGGAGATCGCTGAGAACGTTGCACGGGACATCGGTCTCGGGGAGATCTCCGCTGTAGCCGTGGGTGGAGGGTCCGACGGGAACTTCACTGCCGCTGCTGGTGTTCCGACTCTCGATGGACTGGGAGCGGTGGGGGGAGGCGCCCATGCGGATCACGAATGGGTGGACTCGACTGCAATGGTGAACAGGGCGCGGCTCCTCGCCGGACTCATCGATCGGATCAGCTCGACGCAGTGACGAACTTCAACGGTCGTCGAATCGACGACCGCTCACGGTCAGGAATCGAGCTCGAGGAGACCGTGACCCGGACCGAGGGTGCCCGCAGAGCGATAGACGTCGAGTTTCGCTCGCGTATCTTCGATGTCGAGGTTCCTCATCGTCAGCTGTCCGATGCGATCCAGCGGACCGAACGCCTGATCCTCCACTCGTTCCATGCTCAATCGATCCGGTGCATAGGTGAGATGCGGCCCCGAGGTCTCGAGGATCGTGTAGTCGTCTCCTCGACGGAGCCTCACTGAGACTTCACCAGTGATTGCCGAGCCGACCCAGCGCATGATCGGCTCGCGCAACATCAGACTCTGAGGATCGAACCATCGCCCTTCGTACAGGAGACGCCCGAGACGTCGGCCCATCGTCCGATAGTTGTCGAGGGTGTCCTCGTTGTGGATCGCCGAGACGAGTCTCTCGTAGGCGATGAAGAGCAGTGCGAGCCCGGGAGCTTCGTAAATGCCCCGGCTCTTGGCTTCGATGATGCGATTCTCGATCTGATCGCTCATGCCCAGACCGTGGCGACCGCCGATGCGATTCGCCTCATGAACGAGCTCCACCCGGTCGGTGAATTCGCGTCCATTGATCGCGATCGGCCATCCCTCATGGAAGCGAATCGACACGGTTTCGACGTCGATGGCAACGTCGTCTCGGTAGTGGGCCACTCCCATGATCGGCTCGACGATGTCCATCGAACTGGAGAGCTCCTCGAGCAATTTCGCTTCGTGGGTCGCACCCCAGATGTTCGCGTCGGTGCTGTAC
>JBDLRO010000327.1:0-2560 GCA_039800025.1 Actinomycetota bacterium
CGGCCATCTGCGCCTTCGCAGGTCGAGCGGCACCTCCATTCCGTGCCCACCGCCTCCTGAATTCCATGAGCGCCGCGAATGGGTCGAGTGTCGTCGTCGTCGGCGCCGGAATCAGCGGTCTCCTCGCGGCTGATCGACTGGCGCAGGCGGGACATCAGGTCGTCGTCCTCGACAAGGGCCGCGGCGTCGGCGGACGGCTCGCCACGCGCCGGATCGCGACACCCGATGGACGCCAGGCCACATTGGATCACGGTGCACAGTTCTTCACCGTGCGCTCCGATCGGTTCTCCGAACTGGTCCAAACCTGGATTCGCGAAGGTGTGGTTCATGAATGGTGTCGTGGCTTCGACGGAGAAGACGGACATCCGCGATATGTCGTACCCGGCGGCATGACGTCGCTCGCCAAACACATCGCCAAAGGGCTCGATGTGCGCACGTCGACACTCGTGTTCTCGATCGAAGAAGCTTCGCGATCGGAGTCGACCAGAACCGGTCCCTATTCGGTCACGATCGACGACGGAACCCGACTCACAGCCGATGCTGTCGTCGTCACATGTCCCGTTGCGCAGTCGTACTCCTTGACCGTGGAAGCCGGCATCGAATTGCCGCGTGATCTGCTGATGGCCGACTACGACCGCACGATCGGACTGCTCGCAGTTCTCGATGGACCGTCCGGCCTCGAACTGCCAGGAGGACTGCAGGATCCGGACGATGTGTTCTCATGGGTTGGTGACAACGCCCTGAAGGGCATCTCCGATGTCCCTGCTCTCACGTGTCACGCGAATCCGCTGTGGAGTGCCGAGCACTGGGACGACTCCCATGAGGACGGAAGGGCGTTGCTGATGGAACATGCTCGCACGTACTTCGGCCGTTCGAACTGCATCGTGAGCGAGTACAAGAAGTGGCGCTTCGCAACACCTCGCCGACCGTGGGCCGAACCTTTCCTCGCCGTCGGATCACTCGTGTTCGCAGGTGACGCATTCGCAGGACCCAAAGTCGAAGGGGCATCGCTTTCGGGCCTCGCAGCGGCTGATCATCTGCTGTCGATCCTGTCCTGACCGATCCCTGTACCGCGCACGGCGGAGTCGACGCGATCAGCGAGCGGCGACCGTTGCGAGCAGAGCAGCCGGGGCCTCGCGCAAAGCGAGAGTTGCAGCGGAGTTCGGAAAGGCTTTCGTTACTTCCTGCGCCTCGTCCACATAGGCCTGGGCGATCTTGATCGTCGAGTCGAGGCCGCCGTTCGAACGAACGATCGCCAATGCCTTGTCCCGCTCGATCGAGTCGAGGGGCTTTCCCAGGACGTCGGCGAGTTCGCGTGCCGGCACGCCGCCACTTGCGAGAGTGTGAAGAACCGGGAGCGTGTAGACGCCTTCGACCATGTCGTGGCCGGCTGGCTTGCCGAGTTCCTCGTCGGTTGCCGAGAGGTCGAGCAGATCATCGACGATCTGAAAGACCATGCCGTAGGCCTCGCCGTACGCGGTCAACGCATCGACGATCGAACGGTCGAATTTCGACACGATGCCGCCGATCCGCGCGGACGTCGCATACAGGGACGCCGTCTTGCCGCTGATCGACGACAGATAGCTCTCGACTGGCCGGGCGACGTTGTACGTGTGGCGAAGTTCCTCGATCTGACCCTCGCACAGACGGCCGATCGTGCGAGCGAGCAGCCCTGCGACCTCGGTTCCCAGAGATGCGGCGATCTCGGATGCCCGGGACAACAAGAAGTCTCCGGCGAGGATGGCCTGGAGGTTTCCCCATTTGGCGTTCACGGTCTCGACGCCTCGTCGGGTCGGAGACTCGTCCATCACATCGTCGTGATAGAGCGAGCCGAGGTGGACGAGTTCGCACGAGATTCCGCCGAGAACCGCCTCTTCGGTCGTCGGGGCTGCTGCGATCTGCGATGCCACGACGGAGAACATCGGGCGGAGCCGCTTTCCTCCCGCGAGCAACAAGTGTGATGCCAGATCGGTGAGGTAGGCATCGGATGTCTTGACCGAATCCCGCAACGCATTCTCGACCCGTTGCCGGTCGGCATCGGACGATTCGAGACGAAAGAGCGGGGACGTGCTCATGCAGGTGAGGCTATGTCAGTAGTCGTCACCGACTGCGTACCCGGTAGGGAATTTCACGGATCCCATGCGTCACATCTCTGTCACCGATTCCGATGATGCGAGAGAGTTGGCTGGCTTCATTCCGAGATCCTTCATGTTTTTATTCCCGAATCGCGCATTTTTCGTGAGACAACACATGAGTCATGTCTCACATGCACGACACACGCGACTTTGTGGACCGACATCCTCGGCGCCGGTTCGCCGTAGATAGAGTGACTCGCAAGTCGCTGGCCGGAACAGGTTTCGTCCGGCGAACACACAACTGGGGATCCCGCTGTGACCGGCGAATCGAAGCCGCCGATCCCAGATCCACGGGTGAACCGTGACGAAAGGTCGAGCATGTTCGAACGCTTCACAGACAGGGCCCGCAGGGTCGTTGTTCTCGCCCAAGAGGAAGCGCGTTTGTTGAACCACAGCTACATCGGCACCGAGCACATCCTCCTCGG
>JBDLRO010000328.1:0-2882 GCA_039800025.1 Actinomycetota bacterium
TGACGATGCTCGACAGACCTGGCCACGGGCAAGTGGAGAAGTCCTCGATGATCAACACGGGATCACACGCTAGTTGGACGATCCGACAACGTCACGAAAGCCGAATCGTTCGTTCGTCGTCCATCACGACGTCATCGGTTGGGAAGGCGGCGCGGCGAGAACGACGATCGGACGGGCCATGTCCGACCCGACGCGTTCGTTCGAAAACGGTTCGTACACGGCAAGCAACTCCACGACTCCACTCTCCTCTTCGTGGACCACCGCCCAGGGAGGCTCCCCGGAGAACGTCGACCGGGGAAGGACCGCACCGACAGCGACTGCTCTGCACTGATCATCCGAGACGGAAACCTGGCTCAGACTCCGGCAGGTGTCGAGAACCGGGCGCAGCGAATTGCGAGCATCGTCTCGATCGAGTGCCTCGAACGATGCGAGTGGAAGGGCAATGTCGATGCCGAACGAGCCAATCGCCGTGCGGCGAAGATCCCGCAGATGTGCTCCCCCTCCGAGAAGGTGCCCGAGGTCGGCGGCGAGAGTGCGAATGTAGGTGCCCGACGAGCACTCCACGCGGACATCGATCATGTTCTCATGGACGGCGAGCACCTCGAAAGCATGCACGGTCACGGGACGCGACTCCCGAGCGACCTCGATTCCTTCACGAGCGAGTTCGTGCAATCGCTTGCCATCGACTCGCAGAGCGGACACCATCGGCGGAATCTGCATGATGTCGCCGACGAGATGAGCGTCGACGACCTTCTGAATCGATTCCGGGGTCATCGTCGCGATGATCGCGGACATGTCGTGCACCGCAACGACTTCTCCGGAGGCGTCCAAGGAATCGGTCTCGGTTCCGAGAACCACTGTGCCGGTGTACACCTTGGAGGTCGTCGGCTGTCCATTCACCTGCGCCATGTCGAGAAAACGCAGAAGGCGCGTCGCCTGACCGACACCGATCAGAAGAACTCCCGAGGCATCCGGATCGAGTGTTCCCGAGTGACCGACCCTACGTTCGCCGAGAACTCGACGAACGCGGTCGACGACATCATGACTCGTGCAGCCCGTGGGCTTGTCGATGACCAGGAGACCGTGAACGCTGGCAGGACGGCGCCGAGCCATCAGGACGTGCCGGGCTCGGAGTGCGGCGGCCTCTTCTTCGGGTCGTAGTTCTCTTCGTTGACCACGACGTCGTGTCCCCGCAAGGGATCGCTGTGGAGGATTCGCTCGATCCGCTCCGCCGACCGAATGACATCATCCGGCCGGAACGAGAGAATGGGCGTCTTCTTGGCGCGCACTTGTTTGCCGATCGAACCCTGGAGTCGAATGCGGTGATCCGTGAACGCCTCGAGGATCGGGGCATCGCCCTCCTCCCCGGCAAGCGAGTCGAAGTAGACGATGGCCCGGTTCATCTCAGGATCGACGTCGACGCGGGTGACGGTCACGAACGACAATCTCTCGTCATCGATCTTCACGAGTTCCTCTGCAAGAACCTCACGCAGCGTCTCACCCAAGCGCGCCGAACGCGGATACGCCCGGGTCGACCGCTGAGTGGAACGGGGTCTCGGACGGTTCACGCCACAGACGATACCGGCACTGCATCGCCGGGTTTCCGCCACGAATGTGAATCGTCTGCGATCAGTCGAAAACCGGCGTGGCGCGCAACGAACGTTTGAGTTCGGCAACGCCGGGAGTCGTCGCAATGATTTCGACTGCGTCCCACAGTCTCAGCGCTTCGTCGCCACGCGGGATGCGCGCGATCACCGGACCGAAAAAGGAGCCCTCACGCGCGGTGCCCGGCGCAAAGGTCAGGATGGGCGTACCGACATCTGGCCCTGTTCGCCCCAGAGCTTCATCGGTGTCGGCTCGTATGCGAGAATCCAAAGTCTCGTCGAAGGCTCGCTCCACGAGCGAAGTATCGAGGCCGGCAATTGTCAGGCACTCCGACACGAACGTTTCCGTACTCGCCGCAAAGTCTTCTCGACGATTCTTGTTGTGACCCTCAGTGCCGATTGCCGTGTAGAGCGCTGCCACGGCATCGTTGCCGAGTGTGGCATCGACGTGGGCAGCAACTCTCAGCGCCTCGTGTCCCATCAGATGCCACCGCTTGTACTGATCCGTGTACCAGTCAAACGAGTTGTCCTGGTTCAGAATCTTCAGCGATATGAACCGCCAGCGCACGTCGTACGAACGCTGGGATTGCACCTCGGTCACCCATCTCGACGTGATCCAGGCCCACGGACACACAGGGTCGAAGAAGAACTCGAGTTCGCTCACGTGCGCACGATCAACTTGTCTTCGAAGGTTTCGATGAGGTCGCCCTGTTTCAGGTCCTGGAAGTCGGACAAGCCGATACCGCATTCGAAGCCCTCTCGAACTTCGCGCACGTCGTCTTTGAAGCGTCGCAGCGATTGGATCGAACCCTTCCAGATGATGACGCCTTCTCGCAGGAATCGAACCTTGCTACCTCGGGTGATCTGTCCGCTTCGCACGTAACAACCTGCAATCGCGCCGAGCTTGGGCACCCGGAAGATCTCTCGGACTTCGGCTTCGCCCGTAACGACCTCTTCGTATTCGGGCGCGAGCATTCCGAGCATGGCGCTTTCCATGTCCTCGAGCAGCTTGTAGATGATTTCGTAGGTTCGAATCTCGACGTGCTCGGCTTCGGCCAGGTCGCGCGCTTTGCGATCGGGTCGAACGTTGAAACCGATGATGGTGGCATTGGTGGCCGCAGCGAGCGTGATGTCGTTCTCCGTGACACCGCCCACTGCGCGGTGGACGAATGCCAACTTCACTTCATCGCGTTCGAGTCGCCTCAGACTCTCCGTCACGGCTTCGAGCGAGCCTTGAACGTCCGATTTGAGAACGAGATTCAGCGTTGCGACTTCGCC
>JBDLRO010000329.1:0-2924 GCA_039800025.1 Actinomycetota bacterium
CTTCTCCGGACTCCTCGACGCCGAACCCGTCCGCCATCTGACAGCACGTGTCGAGTTCCTTCGACGGACACTCGGCGACGAAGATCCCGCAACGATTCGGACATCTGGCGAGACATGGCCCGATTGGTCGCAGAAGAATCTCGTCGCAACTGCGAGCGAATGGCTCGAGCCATACCTCGCGGGCATGACGTCCCTCACCGAAGTCGATGCTCTCAACATCGAGACTGTTCTACGTTCTCAATTGCCATGGCCTCTCGGAGCACGGCTCGACGAACTTGCACCTTCCCGACTCACGCTTGTTTCTGGTCGAACGGCGTCCGTCGACTATGCAACAGCTCTCCGAGACGACACTCAGCCGATCGTCGAAATTCGGGTCCAGGATGTCTTCGGCATGCGCACCCATCCGACGATCGCCGACGGGCGAGTCTCTCTCGTGCTCCGACTTCTCTCCCCAGCGGATCGTCCGATCCAAGTGACATCCGATCTCCCTGGATTCTGGGCTGGCTCATGGGCCGAGGTGCGCAAGGATCTCGCCGGTCGATATCCGAAACACCAGTGGCCGATCGATCCCGCTTCAGCGGAGCCGAAGAGAATGAAGGATCGATGACGTTCGAAATTGCCGGATTGTCGTTGCCTGCCGTCATCGTGTGCACGGCACTGGCCGTGGTCGGCTCGAGCATCCAAGGCACGCTCGGATTCGGACTCGGCATGATGACATCACCTCTCCTTGCGATGGTCGACCCTTCTTTCGTGCCGTCCGCGCTCATGATCTCCGTACTGCCGTTGACGTTCGGCGTCGCATGGAGAGACCGGAGATACATCGACCGAAGCGGCTTCAAGTGGGCACTTCTCGGTCGCTTCCCCGGTGTCTTCATCGGACTCGTCGCCTTGGCATCGATGAGCGGTGACTCTCTCGCCTACGCGGTGTCCGGATCGGTCGCTGTCGCGGTAGTGATCTCGGTGATCACCTCGCGACGGGGACAGGTCGTTCCTCTCACATGGGCGACGCTCTCCGGAGCAGGTTTCGCAAGTGGTTTCATGGGCACCGTCACGTCGATCGGCGGCCCTCCGATGGCACTCGTCTACAAGGACGGTGACCCCCAGGTGATGCGCGCCACGATCGCTGGCTTCTTCTCGATCGGAGCCGTGATCAGCGTGATCGGTCTCGTTCTCTCCGGCGAAGTCGGGCGACACGAACTCGCTCTCACCGCAGTCATTCTTCCGGGAGTTCTCGCCGGACTGCCGATCTCGCGCCGAATCGGCCCGTATCTTCCCGCCCGCCGCATGCGACCGCTGATCCTCGTCATCTGCTCGGCATCGGCAGTGATCCTCGCTGTACGTACAGCGTTCTTTTGAACAGCCGTCGTTCGCCGAGATCTCGAGGTGCCCGCATCGCGAAGTCCCGTATCGTGAAGGTATGGCTGAATTCGAGTTCACGGACATCCTTCCCCTCGGTCCTGACGACACCCCCTATCGCAAGGTCTCGGACGATGGCGTTTCGACGTTCGACACTCCGAACGGAAGATTTCTGCACGTCTCTCACGACGCCTTGACATCCATCACACGTGAAGCGATGCGAGAAATCGCCCACTTCCTGCGACCCGGCCATCTCCAGCAGTTGCGCAACATCCTCGATGATCCTGAAGCGAGCGACAACGACAAGTTCGTCGCACTCGACCTCTTGAAGAATGCGGCAATTTCAGCGGGTGGCATTCTTCCGATGTGCCAGGACACGGGTACTGCGATCGTCAAAGCGAAGAAGGGTCAGTTCGTCTTCACCGGAGGAGGAGACGAACGAGCAATCGCCCGCGGAGTGTTCGACACGTACCTCACGAGCAGCCTGCGCTACAGCCAGATGGCGCCGCTCACCATGTACGACGAAGTGAACACCGGCAACAACCTTCCCGCCGAGATCAAGATCTCAGCAGTCGACGGTGACGAGTACAAGTTCCTGTTCATGGCAAAGGGCGGAGGGAGCGCGAACAAGAGCTACCTCTTCCAAGAGACGAAGGCCCTTCTCAACGACAAGTCGCTCTTTCCGTGGCTCTTCGAGAAAATGAAGTCTCTCGGAACTGCGGCCTGTCCGCCTTATCACCTCGCAGTTGTCATTGGCGGAACATCAGCCGAGCACGCTGTCGAAACGGCCAAACTCGCCAGCGCGCGATACCTCGATTCCCTCCCCACTCGAGGAAGTCGCCTCGGGCACGGATTCCGAGACCTCGACATGGAGGCACGGATCCTGAAGTTGTCACAGGAGACCGGGATCGGAGCGCAATTCGGCGGCAAGTACTTCTGCCACGACGTGCGTGTCATTCGCCTCCCTCGTCACGGTGCTTCCTGCCCAGTTGCGATGGCAGTGTCATGCTCCGCCGACCGGCAGATGCTCGGGAAGATCACATCGAGTGGCGTGTTTCTCGAACAACTCGAAACCGATCCTGCTCGTTTCCTTCCCGACATCACGGACAACGATCTCGGCGAGACCGCAGTCGTCCACATCGATCTCAATCGCCCGATGTCGGAGATCCGAGCCGAACTTTCCAAGTATCCGGTGAAGACACGGGTCATGCTCTCCGGCCCGATGGTCGTTGCTCGCGACATCGCCCATGCCAAGTTGAAGGAGCGTCTCGATACCGGCCAAGGAATGCCGGACTACATCAAGAACATGGCCGTGTACTACGCAGGGCCGGCAAAGACTCCCGAAGGACTGGCAAGTGGATCGTTCGGGCCAACGACTGCCGGGCGCATGGACAGCTACGTCGACGACTTCCAAGCACATGGCGGAAGCCTCATCATGCTCGCCAAGGGAAACCGCTCACGTGTCGTGACCGATGCGTGCAAGAAGCACGGGGGCTTCTACCTCGGCTCGATTGGCGGTCCGGCTGCGCGCCTCGCTCAGGACTGCATCACCAAAGTCGAGGTTCTCG
>JBDLRO010000330.1:0-2723 GCA_039800025.1 Actinomycetota bacterium
AGGCGCTCGCCGAGTTCTGGCATCGTCGCATTCGCGAGGAATGGGGTTTCGCCACGGAGGATGGTCCGACGATCGGCGGACTGTTCCGACAGCAATATCGCGGCGGACGCTACTCTTGGGGCTACTCGGCGTGTCCGAATCTCGAAGACAACGCGAATGTCGCAACTCTCCTCGAAGCTGGTCGCCTCGGAATCGAAGTCGACGAGGAAACGGGTTGGCAGTATCAGCCCGAACAAACCACTTCGGCAATCATCTGTCACCACCCCCAAGCCAAGTACTTCAACGCACGTTGATCGGAGCCACCATGTCGAAATTCGTCGGCCGCATCGTCATCTCACTCGTCCTTCTCGTTGCAGTCGTGTACGGCGGCATCTTGTTGTGGACCAAGGTCATCAACAAGCCGGAGGAGCGACTCGCTGAATCCGATCTCGGAGCCGCATTGGTCACAGAGGACTCGACCGCGGGAGTCGCTCCGAACCAAATCGAACCAGGCGATGTTTCAGGAGCATGGACAGCGACGAATGAGTCGACTCTCGGCTACCGAGTCGAAGAAGTGCTCGGGGGCGTCGACACCGAAGGAGTCGGACGGACGAGCCAGGTCGAGGGTGAGATCATTCTCGAAGGAACGACCCTGACATCGGCACGGTTCACCGTCGATGTTGCAAGCATCACGAGCGACAGTTCACGGCGAGACAGTCAGTTCACCGGCCGCATCATGGATACAGCTGCGTATCCCGAAGCAACCTTCGAATTGACCAATCCAGTCGACCTGGAAGGAATTCCTGCTGCCGGCGAGCGAATCACCGTTGAAGTGACGGGTGATCTCACATTGCGCGGAACGACGAAATCCGTCACGTTCCCGCTGACCGCCGAGTATTCGGGTACGCAGATCGCCGTTCTCGGCAACATCGAAGTCGCCTTCGCGGATTACGGCATCCCGAATCCGTCCAACAACTTCGTGAAGACCGGAGACAACGGTCTTCTCGAGTTCATCCTGGTCTTCACGCGCGTCGGCTGACACGAAACAGCATCGCCTCACCGACGATCGCTGTCGACCGAGGTCAGGTCCCTGGACCATCCGAGTTCGGCTGACTCGCCTTCCATGCTGTCGCGAGCTCGAAATACCTGCCTCGGATTGCCATCAACTCGTCATGGGTCCCGAATTCCGCCAGACATCCGTCTTCGATGACTCCGATTCGGTCTGCTCGCTGGATGGTCGACAGCCGGTGCGCGACGACGATCACCGTCCTTTGCTCCATCAGTTTCTCCAAAGCCCGTTCGACCGCGGCTTCGGTTCCGGGGTCGAGATTCGACGTCGCCTCGTCGAGAACGAGAACAGCGGGGTCGACGAGAGCCGCTCGCGCGAGAGCAATCAACTGACGTTCACCCGCCGAGAGTCGGGAGCCCCGTTCGCGTACGTCGGTGTCGAGGCCGTCCTCGAAAGCCTCGAACCGATCGAGAGAGTCGATGGCCCGCAAGGCCGCTCGGACCTCGTCGTCGGAAGCATTCGGTCGAGCGATCCGCACGTTGTCCTCGATCGACCCGGCAAAGCAAAAGCCTTCTTGGGGAACGACGACAATTCTCCGACGAAGGTCTGCGAGAGACGCTTTTCGCAGGTCGATTCCGCCGAAACTGACAGACCCCGTTCGACCATCGGATCGCGTGGGGTCGTAGAGCCGGGCGATGAGCTTGGACAGCGTCGACTTCCCGGCGCCGGTAGGGCCCACGAGCGCGAGGCGTTCGCCGTCTCGCACTACGAGTTCGATGTGTCGCAATGCGGGCGTTGTCGCACCCTCATAGGCGAACGTCACATCATCGACCACGATGTCTCCCCTATCGGGGAGAGGCTCAGGATCGTGCGGCTCGTCGACGTCAGGTTTGGCATCGATGATTCCGAACAACTTGTGCAGTGACGCCGCCGAGGACTGCACCGTGTTGTAGAGCTGGCTCAATTGCTGCACCGGATCGAAGAGATTCGCGAGAAGGAGCACGAAGGCAGTGACCGTTCCGAGGGAAACACTTCCGCGATGCACGAGCCATCCACCGAAACCGATCACAGCTCCAGTCGCTGCGATACCCGCGAACTCGACCAGTCCGAAGTACCAGGTACTCACTTTGACGCTGTGCATGTGCGAGGCGAACAGCGCTCGGTTGCTGGAGACGAATTGCCTCGAGCGATCGTCCTGTTGACCGTATGCCTGAATGACCCGGACACCGGTGATGCTCTCTTGAAGATTCGAAAGGTTGCCGCCCACCTTTTCCCGAACGTCCAAATATGCCTTGTTCGACTGACGCTGGAATCGAATCGATGCTGCGATCAGAATCGGAAGGACGAGAAGAGTCACGAGAGCCAGCTGCCACGACAAGACCAGCAGCAAGACCACCGAGAGGAACAGGAGCAAGAAAGCCGAAACGAATTGCAGCAGTCCGAACTGGATCAGCTCGCTCATCGACTCGATGTCCGATGTCATGCGAGAAACGAGAACCCCGGCCTTCTCCCGGTCGAAGAAGGCCATCGACTGACGCTGCATCCGATCGAAGACGGTGAGCCGGAGATTCCTCAAGAATCCCTCGCCTGCTCTGTTCAATTCGACGAATTGGAAACGACCGACGAAGTATCCAATGATCGTCACAGCCACGTATGACACGACGGCCACATTCAGAACGGCGCCGTTGCCATCGCTGATTCCGTGATCGATGGCGAAGCGCACGATGGTGGGACC
>JBDLRO010000331.1:0-4676 GCA_039800025.1 Actinomycetota bacterium
CTCAAGGAGAAGAAGCACCGAATCGAAGACGCCGTCTCGGCGACTCGTGCAGCCATCGAAGAGGGAGTCGTCCCCGGTGGTGGAACTGCACTCCTTCGTGCTCGTGACGCTGTGAAGAAGGTCGTCGATTCACTGTCTGGTGACGAGGCGACGGGTGCTCTCACTGTGTGGCAGGCACTCGACGCTCCGGCACGAAACATCGCCGACAATGCAGGCATGGAAGGCGCACTCGTCGTCCAGCGTGTCGAGGGTGAAAAGGGAGCGGTCGGCCTGAACGCCGCAACCGGTGAATACGTCGACCTGGTCAAGGCCGGCATCATCGACCCGGCAAAGGTCACCCGCGCTGCGCTTCAGAACGCAGGCTCCATCGCTGCTCTCGTGCTCACGACCGAGTGTCTCGTCGTCGACAAGCCCGAGAAGGCTGCTGCCGGCGGCGGCATGCCGGGCGGCATGGGCGGCATGGGAGGTATGGGCGGAATGATGTGATCCGACTCGTCGGACATCATGAACGTTCTGGTATCGGATCGGCCCCGGGAGAGCATCCCGGGGCCGATCTTTTTCATTGAAAGCGGTTCATCGCCACTGAGTTGTCGTCTCTCTATGACGCGAAGAGTCGTAGTCTGCTCGTGTGTCCGAGCGAGTCAAGCGTCCGTTCTGGTTGCATCAGATTGCCGAATACATCATTGGTATCGCGCTGATCGGCTCCGGTTTGCAAAGCCCGTCTCCTGCGGTGCCGGCGGTGATCGGTGGCTTGGTGCTCCTCAATGCCGCAATGGTCGATGGGCCGTTCGGAGCCTTCCGCGTGATCGGTCGCAAGGTGCATCGCATTCTCGACTTCGTCCTGCTGGCCATTGGAGTTGTTGGTGCAGCGCTACCCGGTCTCGATCTCGGTACCCGCCTCATCGTCGTGTCGTGCGTCATCGTCTTCGCCACCGTCGTTCTGAACACGAACTATGCACCGAAACAGGACAGAGCGACACGGGACACTTCGACTCGGGCAGGAAGCAGTGACAGGCCCGAGGAGATCGGTCGGACGGCAGGTCGAGTGGCCGGAACTCTCGCAGGTCAGGCGAGGGCGAAATGGCAAAGCAGACACACTTCCCGACAGACCGAAGGCCCACACGGAGACTGAAGGTTCGACCTCGGTCGTAGACTTCCCTCCATGTCATCCACCTTCGAACGTCCCGACGCAGACTTGGCCAAGATCGTCCAGGCTTGGGACGAATGGGAGCGCGGCGAGGAGTCGCCGGGCCGGGCTCTTTCGAGCATGAAGAAGGCCGGTCTCGACCAGTTGTTGCGGGAACTGCAGGCGAGCGGCTGGCAACCCCAACGAGTCGGCTGACACGCGCCGTCCTCGCTGTCGCCATTTGTCATGTTGAGATCCGGCGGGACGCAGGTCATTCCCGAACCAACTCGCCGCCGACCGGGTGGGGTGCCGCCGTGGTCGGGACTCGAAGTCGATCTTTCGCTGGGTGCTGTGCGTGCTCGCCTCGATGGGAGCGTCTCTTCCGTCGGTGTCACGTCGTCTCCGCGCTCGGATGAACGTGTCTCGGCAGTCATGGGACTTCTCGCCGAGGGGGAATCCGGTGCGGAAATCCTGCTCACGCGACGTTCGAAGGAGATGACGAACCATCGTGGCGAGATCAGCTTTCCGGGTGGTCGGGTCGACGAGGGGGAGAGCATCGTCGATGCTGCACTTCGCGAGACGTGGGAGGAAGTCGGCATTCCGGCTCACAGCGTGAGCGTGCACACGGAGTTGAGTCCGCTGTCGACGTTCGTCAGCCGCTCCTACATCGTGCCTGTCATAGCGTCGACGGACGCCAGGACCGAACTCACTGTGAATTCGGTGGAAGTCGATCGCGCCCTCTGGGTGCCTTTGGCCGAGTTGGTCCGACCGGACACGTTCACATGGGAGTGGTGGACGTTCGATCGAGCAGCGGAGAGAGGCGAGCGGCCGATGTACTTCTTCTATCTCGACGATGAAACGGTCTGGGGTGCAACTGCTCGAATGCTGTTCGAACTTCTCTGCTTGGTACACGGGGTGAGTCCATGACTTCGGTCGGATTGCGAGTACTGGAATCTGGTGACGTCGATTGGATCTTCGAGGCATGCCAGGATCTCGACATTCAACGATGGACCCAAGTGCCGCGGCCCTACATCCGTGAGCACGCCGTTTCCTACATCGCTGGAGAAAGCGATGAGTTCGCACGATGGGTTGTGCAGGCCGGTGAAGCGAGACAACCGGTCGGAGTGATCGGAATTCACAAAGTCGAAGATTCCATGGCGTCGATCGGCTACTGGATCGCTCCTCAGTTTCGCGGTCGAGGGTTCACGACAGCTGCGATCGGCCTCGTGTGTGACGAGATCGATCGGTACAGGAGAGAGTCGGGAATCGAAGTCCACATCGCCAGGGCATTCATCGCTCGAGACAATGGAGCTTCGCGCCGGGCGGTGGAGAAGGCCGGGTTCGAGATGGTCGAAGAACGACACGGGCCCGCCGTCGAGGATCTCGTTCAGGTGCAGACGTGCGTCTACATGAAGAGCCTCTGACCCGCACTGCGGGCTTTCCCTACGGGCCGCCGGCGATTCGAACCAGCCGGTAGAACACTTCGCACCACATGAGACACGTGGGTCGGTCGCCCAGCTTGCGCTGTGAACAGTGGCTGGTCATGTCGCGCTGGAACTGCAGATCGATGCGGTGTCGGGTTCGACTGTTCCAGACGCGACCCCGCTGCGAGTTCGCCACATCGGCACGCTTGTAGTTGCGATAGGCGAAGTCGTGTCTGTCGCAGGCGGCGGTGAAGTCGAACGATCGACCGGTGCTTCCGACGAGCGGGGCCGAACAGTGGTCCGTCGACCAGTCGAATGTCGAGTCGGCACCTGTTGGACGAGACGCGATGCGAGTGAAATCACCGATCGGCATTCGAAAGACCAAGGTCTCGAGTCGAGAGAGACGCAATGGATCGGCGGCAGTTGACGTGGATGCGAAGGCGATGGGCGCGCTTCCAGCCAGTGCGACCGCAGCGATCAGGACAACGGCCGCCGTCCGGCCACCGTGACGGTTTCTTGACATGCTCATGCACGTCTGTGGGAACGACTTTCATGAGACGGCGAGAACCTGCCACGTCGAGTCCTCGACCGGTGGTCCAAGCGGTCAGTCCAGGTTCGGGTACGTCTCCGCGATCTGGTTGATCAGAAGTCCCATTTCGACGGCTCCGACGGCGGCTTCGTCACCTTTGTTGTCGATGCCAGGTCCTGACCGCTCGACGGCCTGCTCGTTGGTGTCGACGGTCAGGACGCCGAACATGATCGGAACTCCCGTCTCCAACTGGGCGTTCTGGATGCCGCGGGCGCACTCTCCGGCGACGAACTCGAAGTGGGCCGTGTCACCGCGAATCACCGCACCGAGGGTGATCACGGCGTCATAGGCACCGGATCCTGCGAGCGAAATTGCTGCGAGAGGAATTTCGAACGCACCCGGCACCCAGACGACTTCGATCCCCGATTTTGGGACGTGACATCGTTCGAGGCCGCGACGTGCTCCAGCCAGGAGTTCGGACACGATGTGGTCGTTGAAACGAGCGCACACGATGGCGATCGACAACTTCGACCCGTCGAGCTCCTGGGGGGCCACTTGATTGCTGTTGATCCGTGTCATGGTTCGACTCCTTCGGTGATCGATTGGGGAAGGTCGAGAAGATGACCCATTCGATCGCGTTTGGTCCGCAGATACTTGAGATTCTCCTGTGTCGGGGCGATGTTCGACGACACCCGTTCGACGATTTCGAGTCCGTATCCCTCGATCCCGCCGTACTTGGCGGGGTTGTTGGTGATCAGGCGCAACTTGTGGGCACCCAGATCGGCGAGGATCTGCGCACCGATTCCGTATTCGCGGCTGTCGATCGGCAGTCCGAGTTCGGTGTTGGCATCGACGGTGTCGAGACCGCCGTCCTGGAGCGAATAGGCACGAATCTTGTGTCCGATTCCGATGCCCCGACCCTCGTGGCCGCGCAAGTACACGACGACTCCACGGCCCTCTGCGCTGATGAGGGACATCGCTGAATGCAGCTGCGGTCCGCAGTCGCAACGACGACTGGCGAACACATCGCCGGTGAGGCACTCGCTGTGGACGCGCACGAGAACGGGTTCGCCGCTGTCGACGTCTCCGAGCGAGAACGCAAGATGCTCGGTGTCATCCAGATCACTGCGGTAGGCGGTGCAGGTGAACACGCCCCAGTCGGTCGGCACTTGTGCCTGTCCGATTCGCGTGACGAGTTTTTCGTTGTGACGTCGATACTTGATCAACTCGGCGATGCTCGACAGGAGCAGACCGTGCTCCTTTGCGAATTCGACGAGATCCGGAAGACGGGCCATCGAACCGTCGTCCTTCGTGATCTCGCAGATGATGCCTGCTGGTTCGAGACCGGCAAGACGCGCGAGATCGACAGCGGCTTCCGTGTGACCAGCGCGCTTCAGGACACCGCCTTCGCGAGCACGAAGGGGGAAGATGTGCCCCGGGCGGGCGAATGCCGCAAAGCCGATGGTCGGGTCGGCGAGGGCTCGGAGAGTGGCGGAGCGGTCCGAGGCCGAGATGCCCGTCGTCGTCCCCTCGATCAGATCGACGGAGATGGTGAAGGCGGTTCGGTGGCTCTCGGTGTTGTGCTCGACCATGAGAG
>JBDLRO010000332.1:0-15627 GCA_039800025.1 Actinomycetota bacterium
ATCGTTCCGACGGCGAGAGCTCCGACGGCAATCGTGGCGCAGTACTCCCATCCCTGTCCGGGGTGGAACACGAAGAAGCCCACTTTCCAATGAGCGACGACGATTGCGACGATCATGATTCCGATGATCCCCGCAGCAGCGATGGGCGTGAGGAGCCCGAGCGCCATCAGCAGGCCGGCGCCGATCTCCGTGAGTGCTGCGATTCGCGCCTGCGCCGAGGGCCATTTGAAGCCGATGCTGGAGAACCACGCTGCTGTTCCCGACAGGCCGTTCGGACCGAAGATCTTGTTGACGCCGTGATATGCGAGAAAGAGTCCGAGGCACAGTCTCAGAAGAAGGAGTCCCGTGTTCACCTGGTCGACCGACGTGCCGATCGAATTCGCTGCGAACATCTCTCTCACACTAGTGAGACTCCGCGCTCCGGACCCGTCGAGTGATAGGAAAGTCGGGTGTTGTCCGAGGAGCGCCGTGTCGATGAGCCCCGTGTCGATGAGAGGCCGGGGGCGCTGTCCCTGATCAAGGAACTCGTTGCCTACCACCCCGGCTTGTTCTTCGTCTCGATGCTCGGTGCTTCGGTTTTTGCGATCTGCACGGTTGCGTCCTCCTGGGCTCTTCGCTGGGTGATTGACGAGGCGGTCCTTCCGAGATTCGACGAGGGATCGAACGACCGTCGCACACTCTTGATCGGCGTCACGGTGCTGGTCGCCATTGCGCTCGCTCGAGCAGGTGGGGTCATCGTTCGCCGAACCTGGGCAGGCAAGACGCAGTGGAGAACTGCGGAATCGATCACTGGGGAAGTGGTCGATCGATTGGCATCTCAGCCCGCTCCGTGGCATCGACGCCAACGCACGGGAGATCTCATCACTCGAGCAGGTGTTGATGTCGAGGCAACAGTGGCCGTTCTTGCGCCATTGCCCTATGCGAGCAGCGTGTTGTTGATGATGTTCGTGGCGGCGATCGGATTGATCGCCCTCGATGCCGTGCTCGGCGCTCTCGCAGTCGCAGTGTTTCCAGTGCTGATTCTCGCCAACGTCCAGTATCAGCGTCGAGTCGATGAATGGTTCGCGCTCGCTCAGGCGGAACTCGGCTCTCTGTCGAGCGCAACCCACGAAAGCTTCGAAGCTGTCTCGGTCGTCAAGGCTTTCGGTGCAGAACACAGAGAAACTGAGCGCTTGTCGGCGATCGCAACTCGAGTCCGCGCGGCCCGTGTGCGGGCAATCGGCCTTCGCAGCACTTTCGAAATGTTGCTCGACATGCTTCCGAACGTCACCAACGTGATCATGGTGCTGGTCGGAGTGCATCGCGTGGATGCAGGGCATCTGACGATCGGGGGCCTCTCGAGTTTCATCTACCTGTTCGCTCTGCTCGTCTTCCCGTTGCGTCTCGTCGGGTACGCATTGTCGGAACTGCCGAGATCCCAGGCGGGTCGGAGTCGGATTCACTCCTTGATGGACCAGCCCATCGTTCGGGATCCTCGGACCTCTATCTTCGAACTCGATGAATCGACAGTGGAACGAGGCTCGTGTGTTCGCTTGAGTTCCGTCACAGCGCGTCACATCGAGCCCACGGGAACGAGCACACCAGATCTCCAGAATCCGGAACCGTCGAACCCTGACCTGCGAGCAGTCGATCTCGAGGTCGGCTGTGGGTCGATCGTGGCTCTCGTCGGTCCGACGGGATGCGGCAAGACCACGCTGATCGAGGTGATCGCAGGAGTTCTGCCGATTCTCTCGGGTCGAATCACTGCACCCTCTTCGAGAGCCGTCGTCTTTCAAGAACCCTTCTTGCTCGGTGCTTCCTTGGCCGACAACGTGACGATGGGGCGGGGTGCAGGAGTCGACGATCCGACGGTCGACTGGGCTCTGGGAGTTGCAGAAGCTTCATTCGTCCAGGAATTGCCGAACGGCATCGAAACCATCGTCGGCGAAAGGGGAGTGAGCCTCTCTGGTGGTCAGCGTCAACGGGTCGCTCTGGCCAGGGCGATCTTCGGTCGGCCCGAGTTGTTGCTCCTCGACGACACCACGAGCGCTCTCGATCCTGTCACGGAGCGCAGGGTCATCGACAACGTTCGAAGGGAGCTCGCTGGCACCACCATCATCAGCGTCGCCTCTCGACCGAGTTTGATTCGTATGGCGGACTCGGTCGTGTACATCGAGGCTGGCCGTGTCATCGCGCAAGGAACACATGACGAGCTGCTCGTGTCCACCCCGGGGTATCGCGAACTCATCTCGGCATTCGAGCGCGATCGAGGCGAAGATGTCGGCTGAAAGTGAAGCCATGCTCGATGACGATGGATTCATCGAAGAGCGATTCATCGGACAGGCTTCCCGTGAAGGCGCGGCCGAATCGTCGGTGTTGCGAACGGTTCGAGAGGGATTGCGCGCTGCTCCGGCGCTGAGACAAGGCCTCGGACTCACTGTTCTGTTCGCGTTGCTCGGTGCGACCGGTCGCGTCGTGATCCCGGTTCTCGTTCAGCAGACGATCGACAGTGGCATCAGCGGTGATTCGACGGGCCAGAACCGATCAGAAGGCCTCGATGTGAGTCGCATTTCAGTGCTCTGCGGAATCGCGATCGTGTGGCTCCTGATCGCGGGAATCAGTCAACGGACGGCCGTGTGGCGACTCGGTCGACGAAGCGAAACCGCTCTCCTCGACATCCGCACTCGGCTCTTCTCTCGCATCCATCGCATCGGAATCGAGGACCACAACGACGAAAAGCGCGGGGCACTGGTAGCCCGGGTGACATCCGATGTCGAAACGTTGTCACAGTTCTTCTCCTGGGGGGCTTTGTCGTTCCTGTTGAGCGGCTCGTTGATGTCGATCGTTGCGGTGGTCATGCTCGTCTACAACTGGCTGCTCGCTCTCGTGGTCTTCGTGGTGGCTGCTCCACTCGTGGTCGTTCTTCGGCAAGTGCAAATTCGGCTGGTCGAAGCGTATGAGCGCACGCGAGCCGCCAATGCAGAACTTCTCGCCACGACAGCTGAACTCGTCACGGGTGCCGACACGATCCGCGCCTACGACGCAGGTCGAGAGTTCACGCGACGTGCCAAGCTCGCCGCCCGGCGCAAAGCGCATGATCAGGTCCGTGCATCGTTCATGGGCTCTTTGCTCTTCCCCTCTGGAGAAGTGTTCGGAGTCTTCGCAATCGGAGCGATCGTCGTCATCGGCTGGCAGATCGGTCCGTCATCGGGATTGTCCGCAGGTGCGCTCATCGGCTTCGTCTTCCTGACCTATCGATTCCTCGAACCGGTCGCCGAATTGAGTGAGGTGATCGATCAGACCCAGACTGCAGTTGCAGGTCTGAGGCGTGTTCTGGGGGTGCTGTCGATCCCAGAAACACCGCCGCCGACGAGTGATCCGATCGCGCTTCCAGCTGGCCCTCTCGACATCTGTTTCGACCACGTGTGTTTCTCGTATCGCCCGCGACGCGGGGAAGGGGAATCGAGCGGTCCAGCTGTCGACGACGTGGAGCTGTGCATTCCGCACGGGACATCGGTTGCGCTGGTGGGATCGACCGGATCCGGCAAGACGACTCTTGGCCGACTCCTGGCACGATTCATCGATCCTTCCGAAGGGATGATCACGCTTGCTGGCGTCCCTCTCACCAGGGTGGCGAACGACGAATTGCGGAAACGTTTGGTCGTCGTTCCACAGGAGCCGTTCCTCTTCGAGGGGACGATCGCCGACAACGTTCGATTCGGGCGGCCGAATGCAACTGAAGTCGATATCGAGCGGGCGTTCGTCGACCTCGATCTCGAAACCTGGCTGAGCGGTCTCGAAGCCGGTGTTGCGACTCGAGTGGGACCGAGGGGTTCACGACTCTCGGCGGGAGAACGGCAGTTGGTCGCCCTGGTGCGAGCTGCCATTGTCGATCCCGACATTCTCGTTCTCGACGAAGCCACTTCGTCGGTCGATGCTGTGACCGAGGTCGGGCTTCAGCGGGCTCTGGATCGATTGGCCACTGGACGAACGATTGTCGCAATTGCGCACAGACTGTCGACCGCCGAGCGAGCGGATCGTGTCCTCGTCATGAATGATGCGCGCCTGATCCAGGACGGCGCTCATGCAGAGTTGGTATCGCAGGACGGAGAGTACCGCGACCTCTACGATGCGTGGCGACGGTCGACTGATTCGAATGCGGGTCAGTGAGCGTCGAAATGTGCATCAAAGGTGTTTCTCGACCGTGAGACGCCGGCACCGGCAGCGAGACATCAGCAGCAAGACACATGAGTGAGAGGTGAGCGGGGCGTGGAGATCGTCCTCATCAGACATGCGCAGCCCGAGTGGGTCCGAGACGAATTGAATGTCGACAATCCGCCATTGACCGAATTGGGTTTTCGCCAAGCCGAATCCGTGGCGCAGGCCATGGCGGATCAGTACTTCGACGAGATCTGGGTCTCGCCACTCGTTCGTGCGCAGCAGACTGCACAGCCTTTGCTGCGCGACCGAGGGATCGAAGTGGGCCGGCCGAATACGCAGGACTGGCTCGAGGAAATTCGCAATCCGATCTGGCACGGCACGCCGAGAGAGAAAGCCGATGCCGCATATCGCGAAGAGAGAATGCGACCAGCGGCTCTCCGATGGAACGGCCTGGAGGACGGCGAGCCCGTTCGCGACTTCGTGAAGCGCATCCACGAAGGAGCGACTCGCTTCCTCGGTGACCGGGGAGTCGAGCCATCTGGCCAAGATCTTCCCGTGTGGCACATCGACGATCCGGATCGAAGAATCTTGTTGATCGCCCATGCAGGCACGAACAGCGTGTTCATCGGGCACGTTCTGGGTCTGCCTCCGACTCCTTGGGAATGGGAACGGTTCGTGATCGGCCATGGTTCGATCAGTCGTCTGGTTTCCTATGAATTGGGCGACGGTCATACATTCGGATTGACCAAGTTGAGCGATGTCGAACACCTTCCCTTCGGTGATCGCACCTACTGAAAGGATCGTGTGACATGGCAGCGCGCGAAGTCGATTCGAATCTTCTGAAGCTGTTCCAGTTCCAGGTGTTCACGAAACTCGAGGGTGCCGTGACGTCGGGCATGATCCATCTCGGCGATCGTCTCGGCATCTACAAGGCGATGGCGGAATCTCAGGAGCCAGAGACTGGTGATCGGATCGCGGAGCGATGTCGCCTTCATCCACGTTGGGTGCGTGAATGGCTGCACAATCAGGCGGCGGCTCGCATCATCGAGGTCGTCATCGACGAGTCGGGGATCGAACGCTATTCACTCACTCCCGAAGCAGTTCTGGTCCTCGCCGATGAGAACAATCCGGCTTTCGGCATGGGGATGTTCCACCGGCTTCCTCAGACGATGGACAGCTTGCGGGTCCTGCCCGATTCGTTCCGCAGCGGAATCGGCCACGACTACGACAGCCACGGTCCGGACGGGGCAGTGGGTATCGAGAGGTCCTTCGAGCCGTGGAGTCGCAGCTATCTGATTCCCGTTGTGATGCCGGCGCTCGATGGAATGGTCGATCGGCTCGAGAAGGGGGCGCAGGTCGCAGATGTCGGATGCGGTGCAGGCGGAGCGGCGATTCGATTGGCAAAAGCCTTCCCTCGCAGTCGAGTGGTCGGATACGACATCTCGCGTTACGCACTCGACAGGGCGGAGATCAAACGTTCGGAAGAAGGTGCGGACAATGTCACTTTCGTCGATCCCCGACGCAATCCTCTCCCCGATGACGGATCGCTCGATCTCGTCACCGCATTCGACTGCATCCACGACATGACTCATCCTCTCGAGGTGATGAAGGCAATCAGGAAATCCCTGAAATCTGATGGCGTGTGGTTGCTCGTCGACATCAAGGCTCTCGACACCTTCGCCGAGAACGTTGCGAAGAACCCGATGGCATCATTGATGTACGGCATCAGCGTGATGAGTTGCATGTCGTCGGCCATGTCGGTCGAGGGCGGTGCAGGTCTCGGCACGCTCGGACTTCCCGAATCGAAAGCCCGGGACATGGCGACGGAAGCAGGCTTCACTCGGTTTCGGCGACTCGACATCGAACATTCGCTGAACGCTTTCTACGAGGTGCGGCCGTGAATGCGGACGATCGAACGAGATCACGTCTCCGGTTGACATCGGGAGATCGTTCCCTACGGGGACGAACTGCGATCGTGACGGGAGCGGCGAGCGGAATGGGACGCGCGACTGCTCACTTGCTCGCCGATGAAGGAGTCCGCATCGCAGTTGTGGACGTCGATGACATCGGAGTGGAGCGTGTCGTCGAGGAGATCCACGCTGTACACGGTCGAGATTCCGCCCGCGGATTTCCACTCGATGTGACGGACGATGGAGAACTTCGGGCGCTGATCGAAGGTGTCGAGGACGACTTCGGGGGCCTGGACATCCTGATCAACAATGCCGGAGTTTCTCGGGGTTCTGGTGTCGATCTGAGTGACGACGATTTCTGGACCGCATGGAATCGCACCATCGACGTGAATCTCACTTCGTACATCCGTCTGGTTCGACTCGCATTGCCGTTGCTTCGTCGCTCCGATGCGCCTCGCATCGTCAATATCGCCTCGACGGAGTCGATCGTGGCGACGCCGACCTTGTCGGCCTACTCGTCGTCGAAGTCGGCAGTGACGGGATTGACTCGAAGTCTCGCTGTGGAACTCGGACGCGAGGGCATCACCGTCAACTGTGTCTGTCCGGGCCCGATCAATACGGGCATGACGGCAGTGATTCCTGATGCTGCCAAGGAGAAGTATGCCCGTCGCAAAGTGGCGCTGCGGCGGTACGGCGAACCTGAGGAAGTCGCGCACATGACGGTGAGTCTGTGTCTTCCCGCGATGAGCTTCGTGACCGGGGCATCGATCGTGGTCGACGGAGGAATGACGATCCGACACACCTGACGAGATCCGCCTCAGGAGGTGACGGTGAAGGTGGGCTTCCGCAATGCACCGTCAGTGTTCACGATCACGATGCATGATCACGGTGCGGGGTCGATGATTCCCTTCAGTCCGAGTGGTTCATGTGGTCCGATGATGAGCTGCTCCAGAATGCCGATGCCGGTATGTTCGCCCATTCGAGCTCGACAGAGTGCCTGAATGTGCAAGTGTTTCGGATCGCACGGTGTCGTGACCGGTAAGGGCCACCTCTCGTATCCCATTGCGAGATCGCCTTTCCAATGGCCGTGGCCCCATTCGGGGTGGCCGTACCCGATCCCGAGCATGTGGAACTCGTACAACGGTTCGAGTTCGATCGTCTGCGAGTCTCGACCGTCCGCGCCGGCTCCGAGGTGCACCTGAAAACTCTTGGCCCAGCGGGTGCCGGATCGCACGGTCATGTCGTAGTCGACGTGCTTGCAATCGATCACGGCCCTGTCCTGTTTCGACGGATGATCGAAAGAGTCGGGAATGATGAAGCCGGTCTCATGCCAGCGCGAGCCGTCGGCGAACTCATTGACGTCGAAATGTGTCGCGAACGACTCGAAGTTGATCGGTGCCCACAGCCAGCAGAATTGCCTCTCGCCAACGGGTGCTCCAAGATCTGCTGAAGGCCCAACGGGTCGGACGCCCCACGATCTGTCGCGTGATCCTGGTGTCGAAGCGGCGTCGACCACGTGGCGAACTCCATCGACGTCGATCCAGCCGGACCACCGACCGAATTGCGTGAGTCTGGTGTAGTCGAAGACCGTTCGCTGGCCTGCCTTGACGAGAAAATGCGGCTCTTGAACCGGCTCGCTTCGGGCGGCGAATTCGAGATTCGCGCTCAACTTGTGCTCGGGGCTGTCGACAAGGATGCGATGTCGACGCAATGGTTCGATGATCTCGATCCTGATCGGTCCGACGTCGTTCGCGTGCAGCCGGTCCGCAGGGGCGCGACGTGAACTGTGGAGTGAGATCTGCTCCTTGCCGTCGAGGATCACGGAGAACGATGCATCGGCAACATGACGATTCGGATACAGCCCGAGTGCAACACCGAAGTAGAGCGACGCATCCGCGCGATAGCCATTGAAGAAGTAGCGGTCGTAATGATTCGGGTCGCTCGATGCAGTCTCGTTGACGGGAGCGCTGCTCGAGTGAATCGGATAATCGTCGAATGACGTGATCATGATGTGACCGTAGTCGCTCGTCCTGTCGCAGAACTCACTGCGCCTCTACTGTGGGTCCATGGCCATCGGACGATCCGTATCTCAAGCCGCGTACACCCGGGTCTGTTGGATGGCGCTCGTGCTGCTGTGCACGATCGTGGTGACCGGTGCTGCCGTTCGGCTCACGGGCTCCGGACTCGGTTGCTCCGACTGGCCCCAGTGCAACAGCGAACGGTTCATCGACGTTTCGACCGGGCATGGAGCGATCGAACAGGTGAATCGACTCTTCACCGGTCTCGTCGCAGCAGGCGTCATCGCAGCTGTCCTCGCTGCACGACGCAGAAGTCCGTATCGGCGTGATCTCGTCGTATTGTCGTGGGGCTTGGTGATCGGGGTCCTCGCCCAGGTGGTCCTGGGTGGAGTCGTGGTGCTCACCGGACTGCATCCTTTGGCCAACATGGGCCACTTCGCTCTGTCGATGGTGCTCGTTGCGAATGCGCTCGTCCTCGTGCGCCGATCGGCCCAGCCCGATGACGGACTTCGCGTTCGCACCGTGGATCCGACACAACATCGCCTGATCCGCCTCGTGGTCATTCTCGGAACCGCAGCTGTCGTCACGGGAACCGTTGTGACAGGAACAGGGCCTCACGCAGGAGACGAAGAGGCGCCGCGGCTCGGATTCGACATCTCGCATGTCGCTCGAATCCATGGCATCACGGTGATCGCAACTCTGGTTGCATGTTTGGTGCTGGCTGTTTCGTTGCGAAGGAATCTCGTCCACAAAGCACCGATGACAGCTCTCGAAGGTCTGATTGCAATCGGATTCATCCAAGCGGCAATCGGCTACGTGCAGTACTTCAACGGAGTGCCGGCTCTGCTCGTCGGCTTCCACATCGCAGGGGCAACGCTCTTCTTCCTCGCGCTCGTCAACTTGTGGACGAGCGCCACTCAGATGGTCGACAACCGCGACAATGTCTCGCGGAACTCCGTCATGGTCTGATTGATGATGTCTCGAACTGGTTCAACGGACTCGATGCGACCCATCACCTGACCGGTGAGGGCGATTGCGGCTTCCATGTCGCCGCCGAAATAGAGATCCATGGCACCTGCCATTTCGGTCAGAGGCACGTGCTCATCACGCTCGAGGCGAGTGGTGCGCTCCGTGCGAATCGCGCGCAGGCCAGGTCGTGAAAGTCGATTCAGGAAGACCGTGTCGGTTTCGGCTCCAGCGAGGATCGCGTTCTTCCAATTGTCGTGGACTGGAGATTCCGCTGACGACACCATCCGCGTTCCCATCTGCACACCCTCGGCGCCGAGAGCGAACGCGGCCGCCATGGACACCCCGTCGCAGATGCCGCCAGCCGCAATGATCGGCACGTCGACCTTCGAGGCGATGAGGGGGAGCAGGACCATTGTTGAGACATCTCGCGGATTCTTGAATCCACCACCTTCACCGCCTTCGACGACGAGGCCATCGACTCCGGCGTCGACTGCCTTCAGCGCCGCTGACAAAGTCGGTACGACGTGGAAAACGGTGAGACCTGCAGACTTCAACTGAGCGGTGTACTGACGAGGGTCGCCCGCCGACGTCGTGACGAACCGAACCCCCTGATCGACGACGAAGTCGACGATCGACGGATCGCGTACGAACATCTGGGCGATGTTGACGCCGAAGGGCTTGTCGGTGAGTTCGCGCATGCGCAGGATCTCTTGGCGGATGGTGTCGAGTTCTCCCGATGACGTTTCGATGATTCCGAGGGCACCTGCATTGCTCACAGCGGAGGCCAGCGGTGAACGCGCGATCCACCCCATCGGAGCCTGCACGATGGGGAAGTCGACTCCGAGCAGAGAGGTCAACCGGTTCGAGACGGGGGCGGGGGTCGAGTTCATGGTGAGACCGTACCGGTATCCGGGGCACGCCTACGACGCTCGACCACCAAGACCGGCTAGGAAGACCGGCTGCGAAGACCGACGACGACGAGGCCGATGAGGACGAAGACGATCCCGATCCAGGACAGAGTGGACAGTGTCTCGTCGAGAACCACGATCGCCAGGATTGCGGCGACGACGGGCTCGAACATCGTCAACATCACGACCGTCGTGGGCGCCAGGCTGTGCAGACCCCAGCCGAACCAGATGTAGGCGAGAGTCAACGTGATGAGTGACAAATAGAGGATGACGGTCAGTCCCGCAACGCTCCCGACCCACGTGAGATCGCGCACGAAGAGGACCGGAGTGGTCAAGAGTCCAGCTGAGAAGAACATTGCTGCCATCGCAGAAGTGGGATGCCAACCATGAACCATCATCATGGAACCCACCTCGGTATAGGCGGCGTACGACGCTCCGGCGAGGACGGCTGCGAGAACTCCAACGGCATCGAAGTCGACAGACGTTCCATTCGCCGAACCAAGGACGAGGAGGACCAATCCGAGGATCAATCCGATTGCAGAAGCGACCCACCACCTGTCAGGGGCGGGTCGGCGGCGTAGCGACCCGATCACCCGTGACACGACAGGGCTGCTTCCGATGGTGACGACCGTCGCGAGTGCGACGCCTGTCGTTTCGGTGGCCCAGAAGAATCCGAGCTGGTACGCCGCAATGGTGAGCCCTCCGAGCAGGATCATCGAGAAGCTGCGACGTCGCAGCCGCATCAAGTCGTCGAACAGAACCGCGCGCCCAGCGATGCACAAAGCGGCGCCTCCGATGAGAAGCCGCAGGGACCCAGCCGACAGAGCTTCGATGCCGGCAGGACCCTTGGCGAGCGCGGTACCCGTGGTTCCGAAGAGAGTCGCTGCGCCGAGGACAGCAACGGTTGGTCCGAACGAGACCGGGGATCGAGAGGGCGATCCCTCGACTTGGGTTCTTCGGTCGTAGGTCACCGAACTATCATTGCCCGAACCCGGTCTGGGGCGAATTCGGCGGGTCGTATCACATTGGTCTGCGCCGGGTGTGGGGAGAATAGACGGACACGTGAAATCATCGTCGAGGACAACGAGAGCGAAATGGTTCGCCTGCGCATGGATCGCAGTCATGGGGGCGGCCTTGTTCGGGTCGGGTACGGCGCACGCTGAGATCGTGGATCCCGCAGATGCGGCAGTCATCATCCGGGCGCAGATCCGCGAACAGTTCAGAGACGCATCTGGAAGAACGGACAACGTTCCCGTCGAGGGTGTGACGATCACATTGCTCGATGCCGAGGGCCAAGAACTGGGTTCGGCAGTCACCGACGATGCGGGAATCGCGGATTTCCCGGTTTCGGAGAAGGCTGATTACACGCTCGTCCTCGACGAAGAGACTCTGCCCGATGGACAGACCTTGAGCAGTCGCAGTCCAGCAAGTCTGGTCGTCAAGGGGGACAGTTTGCTGACTGCCACCAAAGTGGTGGCGTTCTTCACCGGTGAGTCGCAAAGTGTGGACAAGTCGTTCGTCGACCGTCTGGCACAGCGCCTGGCCGATGGAGCTCGTCTCGGATTGATCCTGGCCATGTGTTCAGTTGGTCTGTCGCTGATCTTCGGGACGACCGGTCTGACCAACTTCGCTCACGGCGAGATGGTCACGTTCGGCGCTCTGGCAGCGTTCGTCTTCAACATCACTGGACTGAGCTTCTTGGGCTTCTTGAGCTTTCTGCCCGGCGTGACCGAGAGGGGAACCTTCCACATCTTCTGGGCCGCTCCGATCGGCATCATGTTCGGCGGCTTGTTCGGATGGGCTCTGAATGCAGGGATCTTCGGCCGACTGCGAAAGCGCGGTATCGGCCTGATCACCCAAATGGTCCTCACCGTCGGTCTGTCGATCCTGCTCAGGAACTTCTTCTTGTCTCGGTTCGAGGGTCGCACCCGCCCCTATCGCGAATTCGGGTTGCAGGAGTCGCTGTCGTTGGGTCCCGTGACGATCACACCGCGGGACCTGACCGTGTCGATCATGTCTCTGGTGATCCTGATCGGGGTCGCACTCGGATTGAAATACACACGATTGGGAAAGGCCACGAGAGCCGTCTCGGACAACCCGGATCTGGCATCGGCCACCGGCATCGACTCCGAACGTGTCATCCGACTCGTGTGGATCCTTGGTGGTGCGCTCGCTGCGACAGGTGGAATATTCCGAGGCCTCGACGAGCAGGTGAGTTTCGAAATGGGCAGCCGATTGCTGTTCCTTCTCTTCGCGGCGATCACCCTTGGAGGACTCGGCTCTGCGTTCGGAGCACTTGTGGGAGGATTCGTCGTTGGCATCCTCGTCGAAGTTGCGAGCCTCGTCGTTCCGACCGAATTGAAGAACACGCCGGCTCTGCTCATCTTGATCATCGTGCTCTTGGTGAGGCCACAAGGCATTCTTGGTAAAGCGCAGAGGGTGGGCTGACGATGAATTGGATCCAGATTCTCGAGAACACTCTCAAGGGGTTCGTTGGAACGAACGCCGTGTATTTCGCGATCGCAGCCATCGGTTTGAACGTCCAGTTCGGGTACACCGGCCTCCTCAATTTCGGTCAGGCAGGTTTCATGGCCTGCGGCGCCTACGGTCTCGGAATGACGGCTCATTACTTTGGCTGGTCGTTCTGGCTGGGAATTCCTCTGGCTCTCGCGTTCTCCATCGTTCTCGGACTGTTGATGGGTCTGCCGACCCTGAGACTCAGAGCCGACTACCTCGCGATCGTCACGATCGCCGCTGCAGAAATCATTCGTCTCGTGGTGAGATCGGTCCGTTTCAAGACTTTCTTCGGCGGTAGCGACGGCATCAACGACTTCTCCAAGCCCTTCCGAAGCGTTGGTACGTCGCTCGGTATCAATCAAACGGAGAAGTACGGTCTGCGACCTCTCGAGTTCACCGGACGCGAGCTCTGGGTTCTGATCGTCGGCTGGCTGCTCGTTGCCCTCATCGGATTCCTCGTGTACCAGTTGATGAAGAGCCCCTGGGGACGTGTCCTCAAGGCGATCCGAGAAGATGAAGATGCGGTTCGCAGCCTCGGAAAGAGCGTCTTTTCGTACAAGATGCAGTCCCTGTTGCTCGGCGGTGTCATCGGAACCGTGTCGGGAATGATCTTCGCCCTCGATCGAGGGAGCGTGCAGCCGGACAACTACAGCCGAGACCTCACGTTCTACATTCTCACTGCACTCGTTCTCGGTGGAGTGGCCAGAGTGTCCGGGTCGATCGTCGGCTCCATGATGTTCTGGGGACTGTTCACCTTCATGGACAACTTCTTGCGCGAGATCACCGAAGACCCGATCAAGGTCGGCAACTTCATCATCCTCAAGTCCACTCAGGTGGGGCAGTTGAACTTCATGTTGGTCGGTCTGGCGCTGATTCTTCTGATGGTCTATCGACCACAAGGAATGTTCGGAAACCGACAGGAGATGGCATTCGATGGCCGCTGAGAAGACACCACGACGCGATCTTTCCGCGACTGCACAGGCTGCTCAGTCGGCTCTTGCCTCGTGTGAGCGAGCGCCAGGGGCTCGTAAACCCGATCCGATACTCGTGGCTTCGGGCATCCGGCGTGCCTTCGGGGGAATCGTGGCAGTCGACGTCGATCATCTCGAAGTGCAACGTGGTTCGATCACTGCGCTCATCGGACCGAACGGTGCGGGAAAAACGACGTTGTTCAACCTGTTGACGGGATTCGACTCGCCCGATTCGGGGAATTGGTCCTTCGATGGTCGTCCGATGGAGAAGGTGCAGCCCCATCGGACTGCAAGTCTCGGAATGGTCCGCACTTTCCAGTTGACGAAGAGCCTGACCAAGCTCTCGGTCATCGAGAACATGCGCCTCGGTGCGATGAATCAGATCGGCGAAAAATGGTGGAATGGGCTGTTCTCGTTCCGATGGAAGGATCAGGAACAGCAGATCACCGAGCGAGCTGAAGAGCTCTTGACCCGTTTCAAATTGGATCACATGCGCGACGAGTTCGCCGGATCACTCTCCGGCGGTCAGCGAAAACTTCTGGAGATGGCAAGAGCCTTGATGACGAATCCGAAGCTGGTCATGTTGGACGAGCCGATGGCGGGCGTCAACCCTGCGCTCAAGCAGAGTCTCAACGAGCACATCCGCGGTCTGCGCGACGATGGAATGACCGTGCTGTTCGTCGAACACGACATGGACATGGTGCACGACATCTCGGATTGGGTGATCGTCATGGCCGAGGGACGAGTGATCGCCGAGGGCACTCCCGACGACATCTCGCGCAATCCAGCCGTGATCGATGCGTATCTCGGCGCCCACCAGGGCCAGTCCCTCATGGCAGAGGAGAAGTGAGCCGGATCATGGCCGAAGCAATTCTTGAAACCGACGATCTCGTCGCAGGGTACATCCCCGAGGTGAACATCCTCAATGGGTGCTCCGTCACCGTCGGAGCAGGGGAATTCGTCGGCATCATCGGACCGAACGGTGCTGGCAAGTCGACGTTGTTGAAGGCAATTCTCGGGCAATGCAAGGTTCGTTCGGGAAGTGTCACGCTCGAAGGGGCAGACATCACCGGCAAGAAGGCCCATGAACTCGTTCCTCGAGGAGTGGGCTATGTTCCCCAGAACCGGAACGTGTTCCCGAGTTTGACCGTTGCGGAAAACCTCGAGATGGGATGTTTCCTCAAGCCCAGGGTGTTCAAAGAGCGTTTCGAGTACGTCGCTGGGCTGTTTCCGAAGTTGAAGGACCGAGAAAATCAGAAGGCTGGCGCGCTTTCCGGTGGCGAACGCCAGATGGTCGCCATGGGACGAGCATTGATGCTCGAGCCGAAGATCCTTCTCCTCGATGAGCCGTCTGCTGGTTTGTCACCTGCCCTGCAGGACGAAGTGTTCGTTCAGTGCCGGTCGATCAATGCGACGGGCGTGTCGATTTTGATGGTCGAGCAGAACGCTCGTCGCTGTCTGCAGGTCGTCAATCGCGGATACGTCCTCGATCAGGGTCGAAATGCCTACTCCGGAACTGGTCGAGAGTTGCTCGCTGATTCCAACGTGATCGAGCTGTACCTCGGCACCTTGGCTCGCGCAACGGGCGGCTGAGTCACCGAATTCCTTCGTTTCTACGCCAGCGCCCGGCGACAACATCCAGTACGCGAAAGAGCCCCCGGTTTCCCGGGGGCTCTCTGCAAAAGCTCAGGCTTTTGAAGGGTCAGCTACCAGCGTCGAAACTCTCGCCGAGTGCATTACCCATGTTGCCGTCGACACCGTAGACCTTCTTGACCTTCGGTCCGATTCCAGCCTCGACGAGGCCACGCAGAATGCGACTGCCCTCTTCGAAGGTGATCAGAACGATGGCATCCGGGTCAGCAGCGACGATCTCAGCAATTTCTGCGTCGAACGTGGTGGCTGCCGGGTCGTAGGCCTTCTGGCCGAGAACTTCGACGGATCCGTCACCGAGAACTGCAGCCACGGCGTTGGCGAGACCATTGCCGTAAGCATCGTCGAGGTTGAGGATGTAGACCGAAGCGTTGCCGTCAGCGGTGATCAGGTCGGCCAGAACGGCACCCTGGAGCAGGTCAGACGGGGCATTGCGGAAGTACAGAGCATTGTCCGCGTAGTCGCTGAGTGCAGGGCTGGTGTTGGCCGGGCTGAACATGGTGATGCCAGCGGCGGTGATCTTGTCGATGACGGTCAGCGTCAC
>JBDLRO010000333.1:0-2506 GCA_039800025.1 Actinomycetota bacterium
AACGACGCGATCATCGGCATCCATTGTCACGACGACACCGGCTGTGCCGTGGCCAACTCGATGGCCGCTGTCATGGCAGGGGCTCGTCACGTGCAGGGAACGCTGAACGGCCTCGGCGAGCGCACGGGCAACACCAACCTGACGACGGTGATCCCGAACTTGCAGTTGAAACTGGGTCACGAGTGCCTTCCCGAAGGCCGACTCGAGCGCTTGACCGCTGTGAGTCACCACGTGGCCGAAGTGCTCAACCGTCCGATGAACCCGCAGGCTCCCTACGTCGGATCTGGTGCGTTCGCCCACAAGGCGGGTCTGCACGTCAGCGCCATCGCGCGAGCACGTGATGCTTACGAGCACGTCGAACCCGAACTCGTCGGCAATGGAACTCGATTCGTGGTCAGTGAAATGGCCGGCCGCGCCACGATCACCATCAAGGCCGAAGAGCTCGGCCTCGAGATGGACGGTCCTGCGGTCAATCAGGTGATCGACGATCTGAAGCGTCTCGAGCATGAGGGCTACCACTTCGAAGCCGCCGATGCATCGCTCGAACTCCTCATGCGACGGGCGACCGGCTGGGAGCAGCCGTACTTCCGCGTCGAGAGCATGCGAGTCATCACCGATGAATCGCTGTCCGGCGACTTCACGACCGAAGCCACGGTCAAGGTCTGGGTCGGCCCCGAAGGGACAGCGGCTCGGCACGTCCACACTTCCGAAGGCAATGGTCCCGTCAACGCCATCGACAAGGCATTGCGCGCGGCGATCGTCGAGGCGTACCCGCAGCTCGAACGGGTGCATCTCACCGATTACAAGGTGCGCATTCTCGACGGGGCAACGGCGACGGGAGCCGTGACACGCGTGCTTCTCGACGCGACCGACGGCGAGAAGTCGTGGACCACGATCGGCGTCAGCCCGAACATCATCGAGGCTTCGTGGCGTGCTCTCGAGGAGTCGCTCGTGTTCGGCCTGTTGCACGCCCAGGCCTGACGGGGACTACGTCCTCGCAGTCGTAGGGTCCTCACAGTCTTAACGTCGCCACAGCACCGGCTCAGCCGACGCCGGCCGAATCGATTACCGTGAAGTCATGGCTGCACCGAAGTTCGCCCCGACTCCCGTCCTCGATGAGGTGCGAACCTATTCGTCTCCGCCGGTTGCTCCCGATCCATGGACGAACGATCGCCCGGGCGACATCGAAGGGTTTCAACCCTCTGGTGAGCGACTCGGCTATCAGGGTCCCGACCAGGGCTACGGCCTCATGTTGGCTCGCCGGCTCGCTCCGAAGATCCACATCGTCGGCGACATCGATCGAGAGGACGCCGTTCGCGGTGCGTTGAACATCGGGTTGCGCCGGGCGTCTCTGTTCGGGCGGGCACCGGTGGTTCACGATCTCGTTCTGGCGTTCACGATCTGGGGCTTCTTCGACCAGAACCCGCCGGCGGATCTCGTGGCAAAACGAGACGAGTTGTTCACCGGAATCGGCAACGTGCACCACTATGCCGAAGGCCGCGTGCTCGCCGATGCAGTTCCGGAAGCAACTCTTCGTCTGGCGCCGCAACAGGCCGCCGAGGCCTATCGCCGCGACTGGCGATCCGCGTGCGGTTTCTGACCCGGGTGTCCCACGGGAAGATCTGACCGGACGATCCAGCCGGATCATCTGACTGGGTGGTCCGACCAGATGATCTGAATCGACACGTCCGTCCGGGACACGTTCAACTCCCGTCACACGTGAACACGCCAGCGAGTACGACGTGTCGGCGGCGTCGGGTCCTAAATTGTTCGGGTGACCGACTACCGCGCTCCTCTCGACGACATCGATTTCGTACTCAACCGCGTCTGCGGACTGCCCCGGATTCTCTCGCTGCCCGGTTTCGCCGAGGTCGATGCATCCGTCGTGCGCGATCTTCTCGCCGAGGCGGCTCGATTCATGGAGGAGAAGCTCGCACCGATCAACAAGTCGGGCGACTCCTTCGGCGTGCAGTTGAACGCGGACGGTTCGGTGACGACGGCTCCCGGTTTCGCCGATGCTTACCGCGCCTACGTCGACGCTGGCTGGGGCGCGGTTCCGTTCGAGCCGGGTTTCGGCGGCGGCGGATTCCCGTGGATGGTGGGTATCGCCATTCAGGAGATCATGACCGCGGCCAACATGTCGTTCTCGATGTGCCCGCTCCTCACCCAGGGAGCGATCGACGCGATCGCTCATCACGGCAGTGAATCCCAGAAGATGACCTACCTTCCCAAGATGATCTCGGGTGAATGGTCGGGCACCATGAATCTCACCGAACCCGATGCCGGCAGCGACGTGGGTGCGGTTCGCGCGAAGGCCGTTCGCAATGCCGACGGTTCGTACAGCATCACCGGCACCAAGATCTATATCTCGTTCGGCGAGCACGACATGGCCGACAACATCATCCACCTCGTGCTGGCCCGTACACCTGATGCGCCTCCGGGAACGAAGGGCATCTCGTGTTTCATCGTTCCGAAGTTCCTGCTGAACGAGGACGGCACTCCGGGC